>NZ_BLIJ01000013.1:0-71900 GCF_009811475.1 Alteromonas sp. KUL150 | reverse complement strand
TCACCACCGGTGTCTCCGCCAGTGTCACCACCTGTGTCTCCACCTGTGTCTCCGCCAGTGTCACCACCAGTATCGCCACCAGTATCGCCACCTGTGTCTCCGCCAGTATCGCCACCTGTGTCTCCGCCAGTGTCACCACCCGAGCCATCACAGCTTTCATTAAAGATGAGCGAAGCAAGTTCCGGCTTGTCAATAAACGGGTTTCGGTTACCTTGGAATTCATAAACACGTTCATTACGGCGACGTTCGAAGTCATCTACTGGGTCGCTTTCATGCCACTGAAGCAAAACACAAAGTTTGCCGAATGCCGCTTCATCAGTAGACGTTAAGCGGTTTAACAATACTAAATCTTCTTCTGTGTCACCTGCAATATTGCCGTCGTAACGCACGTCCATATAAAGCATTGAGCGAGCAACGTCGCCTTTCACTGCATCGCGTGGCTCAAAAGAATCGTTATCAACGCGGTTCGCAGGTGCTTCAGCAAGTGCGCTATCGCTAAAGTCAAAATCAAGGTTACCGCGCGAGCTGTTAATGGAAATGTCCGTGGGTCGCAGGTGAAGAATATCGGTGTATGCCGTTAAGCTTGAACTTGAAAAGCCATGACTTTTTGCCCAAACATGTTCACGGTTCCAATTGTCTGGGTTAGTACTTTGACTACCGCTTCCGTTGGTAAACTTCCCTTGCGATAATCCTTTGTAAAAAAGAATAACATTGTCGGTATTCGCAGGGTCTTCATCAGTATAGGTAAGCGCTGTCCATACTTCAGAATATGATAATGTGCGATGACCATTCTCAATGATATTATGCGTCGTTTCTTTCAGTGTTTGTGCACTTTCGCCGTTGGCAATAGCTGCATCTAAAGCAGCATAGTAATCTGATGCTACAAACCCACTTGCTAAATTGATTGCTTCTAAGTCAGGGCAGTTAAAACAACTACCGCTTAAGAAAAGAAGCCCTTCGGATGGTTCGGCACCGTTATCAGTGCCATCGTCGTGATCTCCACCATCTGAAGACCCCGCGCCGCTAACTGAAATGCTGTCTAAATTAAGGTATTCAGTGCCAGCATTATTAGCCATAGCAACCTTTAAAACTAGTGTACTTCCACTCCCGATTGTTTCATCTACCGTAGCACTACCGAAATCATCTTGTACGGTATTGGAAGCCCCTTCGGTAAGCGTTATAAGCTCAAAAGCGCCGCCATCGAGTGAATAAAACACATCGATGTAGTCTGACGATTCAAATGTTCCACTTTGAGAAAGTACTGCGTTGATAGTGACATCACCCGCACTAGCGATATCAATTGATTCACTCAACCAAACCACTTCGCCATCAACATCACGGGCTTGCATTGCGCCATTTGCGACACGAAACCAGTCTGAAGTTGCAGTTAACTGGCCATTCGATACATCGATAGACCAGCGATTTACATTCTCAATAGTTACGTTAGTACCTATTTCGATAGCACCCGTTGCGCCCTTACCTTGTAACTCGCTGGATTCAAAATCTTCTTGCCATATTGTGTTTGCCGTTGCATTAAATGAAACAGCCCCTAGTGATAACGCACCTGCTAATAATGCGTTTACCACTTTAGCCGATTTACTCAGCTTATATTTGTGTGTGTTACCCTCATTAACCATTTTTGCTTTCCGCTTTTTGTATAAGGAAGGTATAAATTCTTATACATACGTATACGCAGCAAGCACTTAATGAAAATAATAATATAAACGTCACATACTTTAAAAATCAGTGAGTTAAAGCTTTTAAATAAGCTTATTTATTTATTAACTCCACTGAACTTTGGTACAGGGCAAGCTGATTTGTCACAAACCTTAATTGTTACCTTTTTGACACATTTTCATGACCCCTAAAGATGCAGGTTTAATTTTTTATGCACAAAAAAAGGGCGCTCAATAGCGCCCTCCATCGTTAAGTAATAATGAGTAACACGAAATTATATCGCGCTAGTGTCTCGCTTTACTGACTATTTAGGAAGCGGTCAAAATCATCTTGAAAAGCCGTCTTCAGTCTCATGCATTGCTTAGATTCATCTTGCATGATCTCAACACCTCGCGACATTCCTTGATATTTATTGCTTATTTTACCGTAGAAGTCGTTTGCTAATTCTAGGTTATCACTAGAACACGTTGTTGAAACAAACTCTGGCATGCGGCTCACGTGGTAGTCAGGCATTTTATTGATGAGTGCCTCGTAATTTTTATCCAGCCATTGGTAAAGTAGCGTCTGGTCATCGAGATTGCGGGCTACACGAACCACCATATACACAGTATTTGCAGGTGTAATATCGTCCGTTAGAGCTAAATCTAACATTTTGAAAACGGTGGCTTTATCTTCAAAGTGCATAGAATACATTAACGTGCTCTTCACGTTGGGCAGCTGGGCTTTTTTATATGCATCAACAATTGCGTTAAACCATTTACTTTGCTCGCCGTCTTTACTGTTTTTCGTCGCTATTTCAATTGCAGTACCCGCAATACCTGAAGGTACGCTTGTGGTATCGCTACTGTACTGGTCGGCTAAATCAACGCTTTGCTCTATCAATGATTGGTTATTAGCATAGGTACCCAGTAGTTTATAAAGTTGATTTCGCAGGCGAATTACATCTGCGCTGTCTTTCTCAGCTTGGGTAAGCGTAAGCGATTTTAATAACGGCATATAATTTTGGTTTAAAAGCGCTGCATAAGCGTCTTTATTGCGCTCATTTACTAAATAATCAAACTCTTCTAATACGCCAACTGCAGCGCGAATTACCGCTGGGTCATCGTCTTTAGCCAGAGTATTCAGCACTTTCATGACACTATCCACGCCAACTTCATCAGCGTTTAATAGCGCTTGGTAGTTATAAAGCAGGTTTTTCTTCTCACGCTTATTGAGGACATCAATGTTATCAAGTAAAGCGTTGAGTTGGCTGGGCTCTACTGACCAACGGAAATATCCGGTGGCATTGTCATTAGGAAATACCCAGTCAGCTTCAGCTATCTTTGGCAACACCGTAGTCTCTTTATCAATGAAGACGACTTCGTTAAGAATTTTGCCCTTCGACTGATAAGTGAGTTTGAGCGGAATAGCCCAAGTTTTATCTTCTACCGTGGCGCCAGCTAGATGAAAACGAGATTGGGTTATTTTACCCTCTTTAGATATATGAATAAGTGGATAGCCAGGCTGCTCTAAGTACGCTTTCATCATAGCACTAAGGTTGAAGTCTGATACGTTATCAAGAGCGTTCCACAAGTCATCTGCTACCGTGTTACCCCAGGCATGAGTGTTCATGTAATTCTGAACCCCCTCACGGAATTTCTCTGTACCAATCAACGACTCTATCATCTGTAAAATCGACTCACCTTTAGAATAGTTAAGGCCAAGCCCATCCATTACATCAGGCTGACTTTTCACTATCTTTTTAACGGGTTTAACCGTAGGGCTAGCATCCGCAGTAAACGCTCTCTCTTGAACAATGCGATCGGCGTAATTAAGTTCTGGATAAAGGGTTTTCATCGTATGGCTTGCCGCCCAAGAGGCAAACGCTTCGTTTAACCATAAATCATCCCACCATGCCATGGTTACCAAGTTACCAAACCATTGATGAGCAAGCTCGTGAGCGATCACATTAAGTGGCCGAGATCGCTCGGTAACGCTTGGGTTATCATCAAGCAACAGTAAGCTGTCTCTGTAAGTGATCAGCCCCACGTTTTCCATTGCGCCATGAGTAAAGTTAGGAACAGCCACGAAGTCCATCTTTTTGTACGGGTATTTTATGCCAAAGAAGTCTTCCAGCGAAGCTAGGATTTCAGGCGTATGCTTAACAACGAATTTCGTCTTGTCTGCATAGCCTTTTGGCACATAAATTTTTCCTGGTATTGATAAGCCTGTTATCTCTGTGCTATCAAAAGGGCCAACGGTGTAGGCTATTAGGTAGGTAGGCATAGGCTTTGTTTTTTCAAACACTACCGTTTTTATGCCGTTTTCAACCGTTGTTTTCTCAACAGGTGTGTTCCCGACTATCTCCTGATGGGCGGGCGAGCTGATCGTCATCTGATAAGGAATCTTGAAATTCGGTTCGTCAAAACTTGGAAAAGCTTTGCGGGCGTGCATGTCTTCAAATTGCGTGAAAATATAGTTGGTATCTTCAAAGCGTGACAGATACATGCCGTCAGAAGACGTGTTGACCTTTCCCTCAAAACTTATCTCTAACTGATAATGACCTGGAGCTATCTCGCTTTGCGCTTCTCCCCAATTTATATCGTAATCGCCAATAGACACAGAAAGCGGAATAGTGGTGTCTCCTGACACCAAGCGCGCAGAACTTACCGTAAGGTCCTGCTGGTAAAAACCAATTTTATTTGTTTTCTTTTTTACGGTGACATCAATTGTTGTGGTCCCTGTGTAGGCTGGGTTGTCAGGGTCGATATTGAGATGGATTCGTTGGAACGTCGGCGCCACTTGCGAAGGTAAGCGATATTCAACATCCGCTAGCGTCTTTTGCAATGGCGCAACAGCGGAAGAAACCGCAGTTTCTTGCGCTGTGGCTGTAGCTACTGATAGCGAATTAAGCGCACAGGCACTGGCGACAGCCACGGCCAATTTCGTAAATCGTTTCATTATGGTTTATCCATGTTATGGGGGGAAAGTCCCTATATTTGTACACAGACAAGAATAATGATGATAAAAGGCCTTATCAATCAAAAGGCCTCGTAACGAAACCCGAAATTGTTACTATTGGTGTCAAACGCATAATTTGTGGTGCTTATCGCACCACAATTAACGTGCTTACATACAGATTAAAATTGATAGCGCCGCAACTGAAGTTGCATTTTCTTTATCCTTTCAACTAACGCTTCGCAGTTTTCCACAACCTCTTGAGCATAGTCACTGTTGGCATGCCCCACCTGTTGAATACTAATAACGCCTTTGTTAACCTCATTAGCTACGGAGGTTTGTCCATCAGCCATGCTTGCAGCTTCTTTATTAAGTGTGGTTATTCGCGCTACCGCATCAAGTGCCTGTTTCAGAGAGTCGCCCGCATGTTTTGTTGACTCTACCGTTTTGAATGCCGTTTCTTTGTTTTGCTGCATTTTCTCTGAAGCTACGCGACTTCCTTGCTGTAATCTTTCAATCATGATGCGAATTTCTTCAGTGGATGACTGCGTCCGGCTAGCTAGCGAGCGCACCTCGTCAGCCACTACTGCAAAACCCCTTCCCTGTTCACCGGCTCTCGCTGCTTCTATCGCTGCATTTAACGCTAGTAAGTTGGTTTGTTCAGCGATGTTTCTTATGACTTCCATTACGCCACTGATTTCTTCACTGGCTTGAGCAAGCTCGGTAATGACTTGTACAGATGCATCAACATCATTCGCTTGAGACTGAATGTCACTGATGGTCTGCGCCAAAACATTAACACTGTTTCTTGTGTCCTGATCGGCCGCATGTGCAGCCTCACTAGAACTTTGAATGGTAGAAGATACCATTACAGTATTCTGTTGCATCTGAGATATTGCGTTATCAATTGACTCTGTCTCTCTTCCTAGCTGTGAAACAGTCTTTTGAGATTGCATAGCGGTTTCATTAAGTGTTTGCGACTTAGCCAACATTTGCTCGGTAGCTTCATCAACACTTTGCAAGGTGTCTTGGAGCTGACTTAGAAGCGCATTAAACGCTCTAGCCATTGTACCAAACTCATCGCTACTAGACGCTTGGAAACGGAAGGTAAGGTCACCGTCCCCTGAAGACAAGTTGTTTACTACCCCGATGAACTCATCCAATGGCTTGCCGACGATATGTTTCACCAAAAGCCAAATAGTAATAAGAATAAACGCACTGGCGATGGCTATTTTGAAAATAACCCCTACCACTTCGCTTCTCACCATCGCACTTTTCTCTGCGGCTGAAGCTGCAAGTATAATGTCGTACCCCCATGGCGAAAACGGAACTTCTGTAACAATCCAGTCGCTATTGTTAGATAGCGCGCTCGTGACTTGCGAGTCATTTACATGAGAAGAATGCATTCGAATATTGCCCTTCCCATCACGAAGTGCTACGAAACCGTCTTCCAGAACATGGCTTTTTTTGATGGCTTGTTCAAGC
Organism: Alteromonas sp. KUL150; assembly: GCF_009811475.1. Lineage (NCBI taxonomy): Bacteria > Pseudomonadati > Pseudomonadota > Gammaproteobacteria > Alteromonadales > Alteromonadaceae > Alteromonas > Alteromonas sp. KUL150. The sequence continues at coordinate 65,801 of NZ_BLIJ01000013.1, read as the reverse complement.
ACATTTAAGTCAGCGGAATAGCCTACATACCAGATACCAATGACGTCACCGGCACCATTAAACATGGGCTCATAACCGGTTAAATAGGGGCTTCCCAATATATCAACGGCACCATAATATGCTTCTCGCTGATTGATTTTCTTTATGGCTTTGCCTTGGGGCGCTAACTTAGTTCCTATTGCACGTTCACCATTTTTTATTACATTGGTGCTTACCCTTATATAGTCATCGCCAGTTTTGCTGAATATGGTCGCTGTTCCGCCCATTACGTTGGTCAGTCCATCGACCAAATCAAAAGAATTAGCCTGCGCTGAAGTGCCTAGCCTTATTTGGAGCGCCTGAGTATCTTTTACTGTCACATAGTCGGTTTGATTTGGCACGCCTAACGCATCACCTCGCTGTTTTAGAAGCGCCATACTGCTTTTAACACGTTCAAGCATGATAGCGTCAGTGACGGTAAGAATATTCACAAGCCTATCAGCGGTGGTATCTTTCTGCTCTTGGACTTGATTAGAAATGGAAGCGGATGTGGTTAACACGGTCACAATAGCAACAATGATGGCAAATAAACCAATGACCGCCGCAATGGAGAACAGGAACTTTCTTTGAATAGACATCTAATTTCTCATCTAATTTACGAATTCAGCCCTTCACTCCCTTGAAAATCGTTTTCCCGCTATATTTCGACCTACTTAAAATACTAGATCGCAAATATAGCCATTTCACATACTCTTAATCTAGAACATTTTTACAACAGCGCAAATTATTAGAATATATAAAGTTAAAATGATACTGGTATTTATAAAGTGGTATGAAACCCAACTACTTCATAATTACCTTTCCACCCACAATTTTCAGTGCTGGAGTTCCTCGTATGAGTGTGCTTCTTGCGAACTGACTCTCGCATGAGGGGCAGATTCCTTCATTTTTAGTAAAATTTTCGACAATGCGCGTTTTAAAACATTTTACCAATGCCCCTTTTCCGCCTTTGCGGTACTTAAGCAACTGGAATTTGCACTTCGTACAATAAATTTGAACGGTTCTCACCGGACCTTTGGGATTGGGTTTTGCCATGCTGAATTTGATATTCCTCGTTTTAATTTAACCTTTTGTCTTAATGCGACAAGTACGGAATTTTGGTTATACTTATCCGTGGTATATCGCCCTCGTTTATCAACGACGCAATCGAACAACACCCGTTGTCGAAAAGCGCATTAAGGTAACATCAATGAAAATAGTTGTAGCCCTGTGTTTTTTATTGTCAGCTCCTCTATATGCTGGCACCGCAGTTATCGTTAACGCAAACAATAACTCTGGAGTAGACATCGATACAGTGAAAAAAATATATCTTGGAAAGATGAAGGCATTTCCAGATGGCAGTCGAGCTATTCCGCTAACGTTCGAGCAAGGCAATGACACACGAAATGCCTTCAATAATGGCGTACTGGGGAAATCAGAATCACAATACTCTGCGTTTTGGTCAAAGCTTGTATTTACAGGAAGGGGCACTCCTCCTGAAATGATAGCGACAGATGAAGAAATGTTGCAGCTTGTTGCCACTAACCCAAATACCATCGGCTTTATTGACGAAAGCAAGGTAAGCGGTGACGTAAAAATAGTGGGTAGGTTTTAAGCAAATAGGGACTGAAATTCAATTAGAAAGCGACGTAAAACAATGCGTCGCTTTCCCTTCCCTGATCAATCAGGGTAACTTGCGAAGTGATTGATATTGGCAAACGCCATGATTACATCTTTTGCAAAGTCTACTCTTGGATTGCGGAGCGCTCCCTTCTTCCATACAAGGTAAATCTCATTTTCAGGCCCCTTTAAGCCAAGCGGTATCAATTCACCTTTTGCTATACTTTCTTTACACAGATAATCGGGTAGAACGGAATAGCCGATACCAGCTTTGACAATATTGCTAATTGCCCGAATATCCGGGCAAACCGCAGCCACTGGCGATTCGCACGGGGCGTTAAACACTTCCGAAAAATAACGGCGGATGAGTGGAAGTTGCTCATCATAGGTAACAATTTTGTGCTGATTTAGCAGCGACGCTGACATTTCTTTGTCTTTAAGCAACCTTCCCTGTACTCGGTTCATTACTAAGATCAACCGCTCTTTATCTAACTTTTGGTATTCGTACATGGCATCTGTGGGTTCAGAAGCTGTAATAGCGAGCTCTGCAATGTCCTTCTCAAGCAGCTCATAGGTATTATTTTTATTTCCAGTATGTATGACTAGGTTGACCTTATCTGCCTGAAGTAAATTTGCAAGGGCAGGCCCTGCCACTGAACTCAAGTATTCAGCCGGTCCTGCTAGATGCAGAGTTCCATGATCTGTAGACGCCCGGCTTCGAATTGAAGCAACCTTTTGCTCCAATATATCAATATGACTAGCCACTTGAAGTGCTAAATCATCTGCTATTGGTGTTGGCTCAACTCCACGGGCTTTTCTAACAAAAAGCTCTTTCCCCACGATATTTTCCATCGCTTGAATATGGCTTGTTACCGCAGGTTGAGACATATGCAAACGGGAAGCTGCCCGCGTTATGTTGCCGCTGCGATAAACCTCGACGAAAGTTTTGAGCTGAGTTAAATAAGACATGACCATCCACCCATCAGATTTTTGATGGCTCATAATAATTTATCTGACTTCTGCATTCAAACTTCGGTGTCTAAGATGCACGTACTTTCAAGAGGGACAGGAGTTACAATGAAAAAAGCATCAACAATTTTATCGCTCACAGTAGTTATGAGCTCCGCTCAGCTCGCATTTGCGAATAATGAGACGCCGCCAGAACCTTCAAAAGGTGAAGTTCTCGTATTACTTTCAAGTGAAAATGTAATGCAACTTACCGAAGGTAAAACAGAGCCTACTGGTTATTATCTAAATGAATTTGGCGTGCCGGCAAAAGTATTAATGGATGCTGGCTACAAGCTCGTTCTAGCGACACCAAAGGGTAACGCCCCTTCGGTAGATAAGAAGTCTGTCATACCTCAATATTTCGATGGTGGCGAAGCACAGATGCGAGAGATTCAATCGTTTGTCGCGTCATTAGAGGGTATTGATGACACGCTTTCGCTGAGTGAGGTTATTGCGCGAGGGCTTGATGAATACGAGGGCGTGTTCATTCCCGGTGGACATGCACCGCTTATCGATTTAGCAAACAACCCTCAGGTAGGCGAGATTTTGTCTCACTTCCATAACAAAGGGAAACCCACTGCCGCAATCTGCCATGGCCCAATCGCCCTACTTTCTGGTCAGTCTAACCCACAGACGTTTGAGCTAGCATTGAAATCAGGTGAGCAGGCCACATCTGACAGTTGGATTTATGAAGGCTACAAAATGACAATCTTCTCGACACCGGAAGAAGCGTATTTTGAAAGCACTTTAGATGATGCAAGTTTGTTGTACTACCCAGCAGACGCCATGGCACAAGCGGGTGGCAAGATGGAATACAAAGAAATGTGGGCGCCTAATGTAGTGGTAGACCGTGAACTGATTACAGGACAAAACCCATTTTCCGATGAACTGCTGGCTGAAAAGCTTTTACAGCAGCTAAATTCACAATCTAATTAAGGACAGGCAATACAATGCTTAATTTTACATTTAAAAATCAAACCGAAATCCTATTCGGCAAAGGTCAACTAAGTGAAGTGTCTTCACGTTTGCCGGAACAAGCGAAAGTCCTCTTTCTATACGGTGGTGGCTCAATTAAGAAAAACGGTATTTACAACAAGGTAACTACCGCGCTTGAGGGCGCTGACGTTATTGAATTTCAGGGCGTGGAACCAAACCCAGAGTTTCAAACACTTATGAAAGCAGTAGATGTAGCCCGCGAAAATGACGTAAATTTTATTCTTGCTGTGGGCGGCGGAAGTGTAATCGACGGCGCAAAATTTGTTGCCGCGGCAGTCAACTTTGAAGGCGATCCGTGGGACATCTTAGTTAAAGGCGCCGCGTTTGAGAACCCGCTACCTATCGGCGCTGTACTTACATTACCTGCAACAGGCTCTGAGAGTAACGGTAACTCAGTAGTAAACAGAAAAGAAACCTCACAGAAGCGCGCGTTTTCTTCTGAAACGGTTCAACCTGTTTTTGCCGTGCTTGACCCGGAGTTCACATATTCACTGCCACCGCGACAGGTGTCGAACGGCGTAGTTGACGCATTTGTTCACGTAATTGAACAGTACTTAACTTACCCAGTAAATGCGCCGCTTCAAGACCGTTTTGCAGAAGGTATTTTGCAAACCCTAATTCAAGAAGGACCTAAAGCCCTAGCAACACCTGAAGACTACGACGTTCGTGCAAATGTAATGTGGTCAGCAACTATGGCACTTAACGGCCTTATTGGAAAAGGCGTACCACAAGACTGGGGTACTCACATGATTGGTCACGAACTAACAGCACTACATGGTTTAGATCACGCCGCAACTTTAGCCATTGTGTTGCCTTCGCTTATGTTTGTTCAGCGCGACAAAAAGCAGGAAAAAATACTTCAACTAGGCGAGCGCGTTTTCGGTATTAAAGAAGATGACAAAGAAAAGGCCATCGACTTGACCATTAAAGCCGTACAGGACTTTTTTGAAACCATGCAGGTGAAAACCCGCCTATCAGACTATGACATAGAAAAGTCTGCAATTGATGGGCTTATCGACAACTTAGAGAGAAATGGCCTTACCGCATTGGGTGAGCATGGCGACATCGACCTTGCTAAAGCGCGCGAGATTCTAACGTTAGCGGCATAAGTCCAATCCCTCATGTGACCAGAAGCGCACATGCCTAAAAATAATAGCACCCAATGTTAGGTTGGGTGCTAGCCATTCTCAATATTGAAAGAGTGAAATATGACTGCTTTATTTGAACAATTTTCTTTGAAAGACGTGACCCTTCGCAATCGTATTGCCGTGCCCCCTATGTGTCAGTACTCGGCCGAAGACGGTTTTACTAATCAGTGGCATGAAGCTAACTACCAATCATTTGCACGAGGTGGCGCAGGACTTGTCATTGTTGAAGCCACTGCCGTTTCACCAGAGGGTCGAATTACGCCAAACTGCCTTGGCATTTGGAAAGACGAACACGTAGACGGCTTGAAAAACATCGCTGATCGCATAAAAAGCCAAGGCGCTGTAGCAGGTATTCAAATAGCTCATGCCGGTCGCAAAGCCAGTGCTAACCGCCCTTGGGAAGGCGATGATCATATCCAGCCTACTGAAGAAAAAGGTTGGCAGCCAATTGGTCCATCGGCAGAAGCATTTGGTGCACATTTACCTGTTACCCCAACGGAAATGTCTAAAGCCGATATCGAACGTGTAAAGAATGATTTTGTAAAAGGCGCTGAGCGAGCCCTTGAAGCTGGGTATGAATGGCTTGAACTTCACTTTGCTCACGGTTATCTAGCTCAAAGCTTTTTCTCGAAACACGCCAACAAGCGTACCGACGAATACGGTGGCGACGCCCAAGGCCGCGGTCGCTTCTTGTTAGAAACACTCAGTGCAGTGCGAGCAGTGTGGCCTGAAAATCTCCCTCTCACTATTCGCTTTGGCGTTATTGAATACGATGGTAACGACGAGCAAACACTTAACGAATCTATTGAGCTTATAAAACAGTTCAAAGAAATAGGTGCTGACTTTGTAAGTGTTAGCGTTGGTTTTAACACGCCTGATGCGAATATTCCTTGGGGCCCAGCTTTCTTAGCACCTGTTGCAAAACGCGTTCGAGACGAAGCTGATATCCCTGTTGCAACGGCTTGGGGGGTAGATACACCGGAACTTGCAAACGACACCGTTAAAAATGAACAGCTCGACGTAGTAATGGTAGGCAGAATGCACCTTACCAACCCACATTGGACTTACTTTGCTGCAAAACAGCTTGGCGTTGAGAAACCGTCTTGGGTAATGCCCGCGCCATACGCACACTGGTTGGAGCGCTACGCGCCGTCTGACGAGAGATAGCCCCCGATTTAGACAGTAAAACAGAACGTTTTACTGTCTTTCTTTAACTCCATACATTATTCGCTCTAATTTACGGCGTAATACATAGACTTATATACACTTGCTTTTTATAAGGTTAAGTTTAAAGTTGACATTCACTTACTTCAAAAACTTAGCGAATGAAGGCTGGCAAAATACTTTCCCCATCTTTAGACACAGATGACCTGATAAAAATTAGAAGGCATCGCGTTACTCAAATAAGTACAGTGACATGCTTTGGGCTGTTTATCTCATTATTCGCTGCTAGAGACATCACCTTCGATATAATGCTCGTAGCGTTAGCAGCAATGTTCACTGCGGCAATACTCGCTTACAAACATTTTGTTGTCGCCAGCAGTTACCTACTTTTAGTCGCACTGTCGTCTATGCTGTTTGCCCTATCAGCAACAGGTGCAGGCACTTTCGATATCGCGATGCTTGGCTATCCAGCCATTATCATTTTTGCGGCTCTACTCGGCGGCATTGGGCTCTTTGGCACGGTGTTATCTCTCGTATTAGTTCAATGTATTATCCTTACATGGCTTGTTATGGAAGGCGTCATTACGCCCAACACGCCTAAATTAACGTGGTCTCATTTAACTTTTATTATGATCATTTTTGTGATCACAGGTTTCTGTGTGTTCATACTTGTGCAGGATATTCGTCGACTCATGACATCTCTGCAACTTGAATACACAAAGGTTAAGAAAAATAGAGAGCATATCCAGTATTTAGCCCATCATGACCCACTTACAAACTTACCCAATAGGCTTTTGGGAGAACGCTTATTTAACGAAAAACTAGCGCAAAGCGAAGCTAATGGATTGCAATTGGCGCTAGCTTTTATTGACTTAGATAATTTCAAACCTGTAAATGACGCGTTGGGTCACTCCGCTGGAGACCGTTTCTTACAGCATATTTCGCAATTAATAAATGAGAAGCTTTCTGACGATGAATGTCTTATTCGATTCGGTGGTGACGAGTTTATTGTGCTTGCTGCAAATATTACCGACCGCAAGCACATAGAAACCTTGTGCGAGCGTTTAATTGATTGGTGCTCTTCTGAGTTTGAAGTATTTCAAACTAACATAGTGGTTTCAGCCTCAATTGGCGTAGCAATAGCACCAAAGGACGGGGCCAAGTTCAAACAGCTATGCAGAAAAGCAGATGTGGCTATGTATGAAGCAAAAAGAAATGGTAGAAACCGCTTTGAATTTTACGATGTGAAGTTTGACGAAGAAAGCGACGAGAAGTTTTCGCTGATTCAGCGGCTTCGACCTGCTGTACTTGCCAACCAATTTGAAGTGTATTACCAGCCCCTGATTGATTTGAAGTCTGGCCAGATATGCTCGATTGAAGCATTAGTGCGCTGGCCACAAGAAGATGGGTCACTAGTGTTTCCCGATAAGTTTATTCCATTGGCAGAAAGTAGCGGGCTCATCAACCCATTAGGTGAATGGGTGCTAATTCAAGCATGCCTTTTCTGTGCTAAACTGCATCGCAATGGACACAGTGAGATATCGGTTGCCGTTAACTTGTCATTCGCGCAGTTTAAAGACGGAACTCTGCCCAGTATTTTAAAGCGCGCGCTAGATTTAACACAACTTAATCCCAAATTTTTAGAACTTGAACTTACTGAATCAATTCTCGCTGACGAAAACGGAAGTATTCCTGAGCAGCTTGAAAAAATGAAAAATCTTGGTGTTCAATTTGCTATCGACGACTTTGGCACGGGTTATTCCAATTTAAATTACCTTCGTAAATTCAATGCGCACAAGCTTAAAATAGACCGAATTTTTATTAACACATTAGGTCTTGACGAAAACGATGTTCCCTTGGTTTCAGCAATCATCAATATTGCGGAAAGTTTGGGAATGGTGACTGTTGCAGAAGGAATTGAACATGAAGCAGCGCTCAAAAAATTAGAGGAAATGGGATGTGACGTTGGACAAGGTTTCTATTGGAGTAAACCTGTTCCCGAAAAACAGATTGAAGCACTTATCGCATCGCAATCTTACACTTTGTAGGGCACTGCCACATCTTGCTTCAATCACTGTTCTTAACGCTTTAGCGCCTTACACTAAAAATAAAAAGCCGTTTGAAAAAATCATCAAATTGGGGAAGTACCCTGTTTAAAACCCGTGATAAGTCACAAATTCTTCGTTATCGGCGCGAGTCGAACGAACGTCGTTTGCCGGAAAATCAGGGGCTGGATAGCCCAGTGCTATACAAATCATAATAGCTTCATCATCAGGGATGTTAGCATACTTATGTACCACTTCTGACTGCATTATGCCCTGCCCATTTATTACGCAGCCAAGCCCTAAATCCCAAGCAGCAAGAACAATACCGTAGGCCAAAGAGCCCAAGCCAAATTGCGTTATGCCCGCAGGCTCTAATGACTTATCGTAGGTCAGCACCAAAGAAACCGGTGCATCAAACTGGCGGAAACCGCGCATCATCCAATCCATGCGCTTTTCTTTGTCCTCTCGGGAAATACCCATTACATCGAACAATTGTATAGCCACATCAATTTGACGCTGACGATGAATGCCCTCGTAGTCTTCTTTGTAGGGAAAGTCTCGAACGTGGGGCTTACCTTCCAGTGTATTTTTGGTATTGCCCTCGCGAATCTTATCTAACACTTCACCTGTTACTGCGTGTATTTTCCATGTTTGCGTGTTGTATGAAGACGGCGCCCATTTGGCCGCATTAATTATTTTATCTACCGTTTCTTTGGTAACTGGTTGATTTGTAAACCCGCGAACGCTTTTTCTTGATGCTGCAAACTCTGCAAAATTCATGAACTTCCCTAACACATTAAATAGCTCTCGAAATGTAAAAATAGAGTAAACAGGAGTGGTGCTCGCTTCAATAGACTTATCAATAAATTAGGATTGTTTGTTTTTATAGATATATATAGAAGTTTATAAACCCTTTCGGTCAGCAACCCGTAGCAACAGCAAGTCATGAGTCAGACACGCATAGTGTTTATGGAAGTTTGGCTTTGCAAAAAAGCAATCAAAGGAGTTTACAAATGGCTAAGAAACCGCAGTTAACCACCTCCGCAGGTGCCCCTGTAGTAAGTAATGAGACCACAAAAACCGCAGGAGAGCGCGGCCCTGCACTCTTGCAAGATTATCAACTTATTGAAAAGCTAGCCCATCAAAACCGTGAGAGAATTCCTGAGCGAGTTGTTCATGCTAAAGGATGGGGAGCACAAGGCACATTTACCGTTACCCACAATATTACCGACTATACTTGCGCGGATATGTTTTCCGAGATAGGAAAACAAACCGAAGTCCTCAGCCGTTGGTCAACTGTAGCGGGAGAATCAGGTGCAGCAGATACCGAGCGGGATGTTCGAGGATTTAGCCTTAAATTCTATACTCAGCAAGGAAACTGGGACATGGTGGGCAATAACACCCCCGTTTTCTTTATCCGAGACGGCTATAAGTTTCCAGATTTCATTCGTACACAGAAGCGCCATCCGAAAACCAATCTTCGCTCACCAGAAGCTATGTTCGACTTTTGGGCCGGCCAACCAGAAAGTGTTCACCAAGTGACCATTTTAATGTCAGACCGTGGTATTCCCGTTTCCCCTATGCATATGAATGGCTATGGCAGTCACACCTTTAGCATGTGGAACAAAGACGGCAAGCGTTACTGGGTGAAATTTCACTTCAAAACGCAGCAAGGCATCAAAAACTACACCAATGAGACCTCTGAAAAGATCATTGGTAGTACCCGTGAGAAATATCAGGAAGAGCTGTACAACGCCATAGAAGAAGGTAACTACCCTAAATGGAAGATGTACATTCAGGCTATGCCAGAGGAGGAAGCCGGACAGCAAAGCTACAACCCTTTTGATTTGACAAAAGTTTGGCCCCATGAGGAATATCCACTGATAGAAGTGGGCGAGTTGGAAATGAACAAAAACCCGGAAAACTATTTCCAAATGGTTGAGAACGCAGCGTTCAGTCCATCTAATGTAGTGCCAGGTATTGGTTTCAGCCCCGACAAAATGCTTCAAGCTCGTGTTTTTGCCTATGCTGATGCACACAGATATCGCCTAGGCACGCACTACGAAGCGCTTCCGGCTAATGCGCCCAAAAATAGTAAAGTGAATCACTATCATAAAGATGGTGCTATGCGCTTTTTTACCAACGACTTTGGCAATCCTGATGCGTACTATGAGCCGAATCAATATGATGGGCCAGTTGCAGACTTTTCGGTAAAAGAGCCTCCGCTTCGTATAGACGGAGATGCCGACCGATATCATCAGGACGAATCTGACGTTGATTACGTGCAGCCTCGTAAGCTCTATGAAATGTTCTCAGACGACCAAAAGGAACGTTTATATAAGAACTACGCTGCCGCAATGGGCCCATGTTCTGATAGTGTAAAAGAGCGTTGGTATGCAGTTTTAGAGAAGGTTCATCCCGATTATGCTGCTGGCGTGAAAAATGCGGTAGAAAGTTTAGATACGGATGTAAATACCGTGCCCATTACCGAAAACACACCGATTGAAGACAGTTAATTAGTTAAACCACTGATTACGTTAATACTCTCTTGTCGCTTGGCATTTAAGCGACAAGGGCATTAACCCTATAAACCCTTCTACTCTATTATCCTGTTTCCCTTCTTATTTACTATAAATCGCGGCAAACCTTTTTAATGTAAATATTCAAACACATTGAACTTTAGAACAATTTAATTTTGCTTTAATTGCGACAATAGAAATTGTGACGTACTTTTAAATCATATCCAGTCTTGTTTTAAAACCTATGTCGCTATTTAAAAAATCAATAACTGAAGCTGTTTCTGTTCGTAAAGCGCCCTGGAAGATTGCCATCATAGACGATGAAGAAGGCGTACACGAAGTCACTAAACTGACTTTGCGGAAATTCACTTTCGAGGAACGGGGCGTTGAGTTTTTGTCTGCATATAGTGGTGAGGAGGGCCTTGCATTATTCGAAGCCCACCCTGATATTGCACTGGCGTTTGTAGATGTAGTGATGGAAACTGACGACGCAGGCTTAAAGCTTGTTGACGCCATAAGAAACGATTTAGACAACCACACGTCACGTCTCATACTACGAACAGGACAACCCGGCCAAGCACCCGAAGAAGAAGTTATACGAAGATACGACATCAACGATTACAAAGCTAAAACGGAACTTTCTTCATTAAAACTAAAGTCTTGCGTGTATACCGCAATAAGGTCTTATCGCGACATTCAAACCATCGAAAAGGGTAAACGCGGTATGGAGGATGTACTGAAGTCGTCCTCATCCGTACTGGCGAGCCAGTCATTGTCTCAGTTTGGTAGCGCCGTATTAAAACAGACACTCACGCTTTTAAATCTAGATAACTCAGTGCTTTATCTATCGACTCAACACACAGATCTCTATGGCGACACCACAATGACGGTATTAGGCGCTAGTGGCGATCTAGTAGGATTGTGTGAACCCGGTATTTCTAAAAAAATACCAGAGTCTATTGAGGAAAAAGTCAAAGAAGTACTTGCGAGTAAAACCCATTATCAATCTGAAGAACTCTTTATCGGCTACTACCCTACCGGAGAGAGCACACACAATATTTTATACGTTAAACTCAACAGCCCTCTCGATGCCCTACAGCGTAAAACCCTTGAAATGTTTGCTTCAAACGTGGCGATAATTTTTCAAAACCTCACGCAAAAAGAGGATATTCAGCAAACGCAAAAAGAACTCATCATGGTGCTGAGCGACGCAATTGAAATGCGTAGCAAAGAAACGGGGGGCCACGTAAAGCGCGTTATTCTTATGACAGAGTTCTTGTCAGAAAAACTGCACTTGAGTAAAGAATTTATCGAAACCATTCGATATGCTGCAGCCCTTCATGACGTGGGTAAAATAAGTATTCCAGAAACGATTTTGCATAAGCCAGGTAAGCTTGATCCAGAAGAGTGGGAAATAATGAAAACACACGCTCAACGAGGTTACGACCTTCTGGCGGGCTCTGACCGTATTGTGGCTAAGATGGGCGCTATCATCGCTAAAACGCACCACGAACGCTGGGATGGAAAGGGTTATCCTGATGGTCTGTCAAAGGACGAAATTCCTCTTGAGGGGCGCATTATGGCGATTGTTGATGTAGTTGATGCGCTTTTATCTAAGCGTTGTTACAAGCCTGCATGGAGTGAAGAAGAGGTAAAAGCTTATTTGCGTGAAAATGCAGGTAAACAATTCGACCCGCTTATTACGCATATCATGTTGGAGCATTTCGACAAAATTCAAGAAATTCGCGCATTGGAACCGGATGAAGAGTAATGAAAGAGTCTTTAGAACTTATATTACTGCGTGTTAGCCAAAGTGCTGACATTGATAAGGGAGAATTAAGCCCTGCTCTTAGGCTTATTATTAATTCTGTTTGTGAGGGCCTGCAAATCACCCGAGCGGGCATCTGGCTTTACGATGCTGAACAGACCCTCGTTGAGTGTGCGCTGCTGATTGATAAAAGCAATAACCTTGAGCAGGAAAGCCTGGTCTTAACGCGAAAAGACTTTCCTCACTATTTCGAGGCGCTAGATAGCGAAAGAACGATTGCGGCGCACGACGCAATTACAGACGTTGCAACTTTTGAATTTGCCGATGTGTATTTGAAGCCGCTTGGCATCTCCTCGATGTTAGATGTACCTATTCGCCATCGTGGAAAAATGGTTGGCATAATTTGTTGTGAACACCAGGGTGAAGCCCGAACATGGGAAGATGATGAGGTAGTGTTCGCTGCATCGCTGGCTGACCTTTACGGACGAGCAATAAGTGCGAACGAGCGTGCAGTATATGAAGCGAAACTTATACAAGCTAACCAGACGCTAGAACAAAACGTAAAAGACCGCACGGCAGCATTAGAAGCTGCGCAAGAAAAACTGATTGAATCGGAAAAAATGGCGGCATTGGGTAATTTGGTGGCAGGTATTGCTCATGAGGTCAATACGCCGCTAGGAATAGCATTAACGTCTGTTAGCAACTGTAAAGAAGAGCTTAAAGCAATATTTCGCGATTTTGAACAGGGTGAACTGACAGAACAGGGCTTTAAAGACTTTGAGGAAGTCTGCTCTGAAGGCCTTACACTTGCCGAAAATAGCCTTATGCGTGCAGCGAATTTGGTACAGGATTTTAAACGAACTTCTGCCGACCAAACTTCATTGGAAATTGAAAAGATAGCACTAGATGAATACATTCCGCGGGTATGCAACCCGCTTAAGCCTATGCTTCGCAAAGAGCAAGTGGAACTTTCAATTGATGTAACACCCGACTTGGTGATTACAACCTGCCCTGGGGTTATCGCACAAATACTGACGAATCTGATTTCAAATGCACAACGTCACGCCTTTGGGCCGTCTGTAAATAACGGTGGAAACAAAATCGCCGTGTCTTGCAGTAAAAAAGACAACGATATTGTTATAAGCGTAAGGGACAACGGCAAAGGCATTGCCGAAGAGTTTCACCGAAAAGTCTTTGAACCATTCTATACCACCGCTAGAGATAAGGGCGGCACAGGACTGGGCCTTCATATTTTATATAATCTAGTTCGGCAAAAATTTAATGGTGATATTAGCCTTTTATCGACACCTGGAGACGGTACTACGGTAACCGTATGTATCCCCGCTGAGGACTGAGCTTTCAACGACTCACTCAAATATTTCGGTTGATTCTAGAACTGTCGTGTTTGCGACAGTTTTTTATTCACCAGCAGGCCAAGCTAGGCACATTTAAGGAATTTGAGTGAGTAAAGATGCAGCTTAACCAGTGGCGTGATAATGGTCAGTTTTTAAATATTAACCATCAGCGCGTTTTCTATCAAACTGAGGGAAAGGGCCCAGTGCTGTTGCTCATTCACGGCTACCCCACCGCTAGCTTCGACTGGATAAAGCTATGGCCTGCACTCACAAAGGCGTTTCGTTGTGTAACACTCGACATGCTGGGGTTTGGTTTTAGCACTAAAGCACCTAAAAAATACCTCATTAAAGAACAAGCCGCCGTGATAAGCGCTTTAATGGAGCATTTAAAAGTTAGCCATGCCCACGTTCTATCCCACGATTACGGTGATACCGTAGCGCAAGAACTTTTGGCGCAACACCTGGAAAAAAGCCTTTCGTTTAGCATCAGTTCACTGCACCTTCTCAACGGCGGCCTATTTCCTGAAACACATCGCGCCTTACCTATTCAGAAACTACTGCTCTCTCCTATTGGTGGGCTACTCATTCGCTTTTTAAACAAAAACGCAATTAGAAAAAGCATGCACAATATTTTTGGCCGAAACACACCGCCTTCAAATAGAGATATCGATGACTTTTGGGCGCTTATTACTGAAAACAATGGTCACAAATATATGCATTTACTTTTAGACTATATGAAACAGCGGAAGCAGTACCGAGAGCGCTGGGTAGGTGCCTTACAAAATGCCAACGTTCCTATGCGACTCACCGCCGGCATAGCAGACCCAATTTCTGGCGCACACATGGTGGCACGATACAGAGCACTTATTCCGAATGCTGAGGTAGTTGAGCTTGCTGATATCGGGCATTATCCGCAGATCGAAAGTGCTGAGATGGTGTTGGGATCTGTTTTTGAATTTCTTGGAAATTGAATGCTTGGGTGTCGCTTCGAAGAGAGAAGTTGGTCGGTGTGAGAGGATTTGAACCTGATCTATAACCCAATCTCACACTTTATAAATATAAATTTTGACCAAACCTGACAAACGTCTTTGTGCCATGGACTGCTAGTCAAGACTCTATTTCTATCCGGCATGATTGTACGTTTAGCAGACTGTCGCTCTCGCTCGTTTTTTGGACATTTCCGAGTTACGGCACATAAAGCACTCTGACTATTTGAATTATATTGAGTATGGCAAATGAAGTCGAAAAACGCAGTCTGTTCATTATTCTTAATTTGCGACTCAAAATCGCCAACTCTCTGATTCAAGTCCTGATGGCCAGCATGTCAACCCCGTAGCCACAAGGTTTCTGGCTTTTTTACTATTGTGTCACTTTCATATAATATGCTCGCATTTGAGCCCAGCTACGCTCACAGGGAGTGATTAATGTCCGACTACAAAAATCTAAATCTCGATAGAGATGCAATTGATGCTCACGTAGCCAAGTTTTTAGAATGCAACAATATGGTACAAGATGGGGAGCCAACAGTAGTCGGAAAAGCAAAGCGATATAAATTCGGTTCTGCTGGATCGAAGTTCGCAATGGTAGACCTTTATCTCAACCAAGATGGTACGACAACCATTAACCACAAAATTGGCACCAATCAGGAACTAGGTGAACATTTTGCTGATTACTTGAAGGCAACTATCAATCCAGCAGAATTTGAATCTGTAAATCTGTCTATTGATGGAATCAGGGCAGAAGATTTCGATTCAGTAATTGCTTTCATCAATGATTCAGGTGAGTTTGAAATAGAAATCAATCGTGATGAGCCTGCGTGCAAGCAAATCACGCTTAAAAGCATTGCGCACCAAGACCAACTTAAATTAACGAGCCATAGAACCACTAGAAATATGCAAATACAGGGGAAGCCCTTATCTTGCTATCGGCGAGTGATTTTCATGCTAACCGATCTGTTAGATCTTAAAGCGCTTGCTCAAGTTCTCTACAAAAAGGACGATAATAGTGCAGAGATAGTTCGGACTGAAATGGCAGAAGATCACCTAAAGCGATTTTTTGTGAATAGTTACGAACAATTACCTGCGCAGGTTAAAAAGCTGTTGATTTCGAGTTGCTGTGTAAAACTTGCATCGCCTCAGCTTCCCGATTATTGCCTTCTGCTATACCCAGATCTCAGAGCGTTAGAAGGAGTATTGAAGCTACTTCTTGACAGCTATGGTATGTCTGTTGCTAACGCCGAACATGGTTTTGGTGATTTTTTTAATGTCGACACAAAAAGTGGACAGTGTACAATTAAGTCGGATTTCAGCGCCCAAATCGGTAATGGTGCAATGGAACGCGCTTTCAATGTCGGCTATAGTTTTTATAGGAAACATCGGCATACCTTATTTCATATGGAGGAGTTCGACGGCGGTAGCCGTTTAATATCAAATTTGGAGATGGCTATTAGTCTTTCAAACGATGCTTACAATGCCATTGATAATTTGTATACCGCTAGAACATAACAATTATGATCAAGAAGATACGCATTATAGGTGATATTGCTGTGGTTACTGCTACCCCAGACTTTCACCCTTTGCGTCAGTTAAAACAGCTAACCGTAGAACTCGATAACTTAAAGTTCGAGGGTATGGTTTTATTCGATTTGCTAGCCGTCAACGGCTTGGCAGAGAATCGCTTTGCATCCATGAAATTCTCCGAACGGAAATTCGATCGCTCTTCCTTCGCGCTTGAATCAGAAGTAAACGCAAATATCAAAGACGAACAAGACACCATGGCCAAACAGGATCAAACTTTCCTACTTGGCAGCGTCCTCTCATCCGAAGAAGTTGAAAAATTTACTCACTGATTTTTGCGTGTTCGTTCTTGCTCACATAACAACCCGTCGCCCCGTAAAGAGAAGTTAGGGGACAGGTCTTACTTCTTACTGTTCATTGCATTTGTATGTCAAAATCACCTAAACAGAGGTGTTTGAACTTTAGGTTGTAACTCATAAGGGGACATAAACGGGCTATATCTAAATGTCCGCTCCTTATGCAGACTATTGCGACTTAGCTAAAAAGTGACTGCAAATTGCTCATAGCGGTCAGTCAGGTTAGATTGCCTCCTCTGAACTATTAATGTCAGATCAGACATAATCGAGTACAGATAATTATGTACAGATAATTATTAACCTCTGTCATTCACATTAATCAGTGAACGCACTTGAGCAACAGCAGAGTCAAAGTCCTTCAAAGCTTTATCGACAACTTTTTCAACCTCAGATTTCAAGGCTGTATTAGTGCCATTTGGTGGCATTAGCGACAACCATTCTTCAATATTCGAACGACGCTGCTCAAATATCGAGCTCTTACCTGACTTTTTGCTGAGAAAAGTTAACCAGTCCTCTTCTCGTTTTTCATCACCATTACAACGAGCACACGCCAATACATGGTTATGAATACTGTTACTTCCGCCCTCTGCCGACGGTATCAGGTGGTCAACGTGACCAGTTCTTGAACTGCGCTCAATTTCAACCCCGCAGTAAGCGCACTTGGACTCAAAATATGTCCACAACGAATCAACTTCACTTTTCTTTGGGTGTTGGTCATAGATAGCCCAAAGGCATCTCTTGATTTTATTTTTGGCCATTGATGGAGTGTCTTTAGCCATAATCATCCCCACTTAACATAAGCACCCATTCCTAATAAGACCGGCCATACTCAACTTAACTAACTGTATTCATTAATTTTTAACTTTAACAGCCTCGACAAAGTAGCCATTCAGTGACCAAAAACTTAGCTTGCTTGCTTAACAAAAGCTTCTGAAATATCGAGTTGTACCTTCTGTACCATTTTTAGCTTGCTTTTGAGAGCATCACACAACGCTATTAACTCTTCGACTTTGGTTACAATACGCTCTTGTTCAGGTAACGGTGGCAATGGGAATAACATTTTGGCAATAGCGGATGCAGGCATCTGTTGAATAACTGCACCCGACTTTTCATCAGCGACCTGTTTCCAATAGGCTGCACTATCAAAGAACACCTTCTTGAACGACACAATGTTAGAATTAATTGCTCTTATTATTAACATCTGAGCATTTATAAAGCCGGTATTGTATTCATCACTCTTCAAAAACATTGCTGTTTTTCCAACACTACCTCGCAATAAAACTACAATATCCTCGTGCCGCAACTTTCCACTATTCAGTGACTCGAACTTTTCTTTCGTAATGAATCTCAAGTCTGACCCAAATGCTAAAAATCCATCTTCAATGTCTGGTGCACCAAAAAATGGAACCCCCTTGCCAACCAGATCACTTCCGCTTGGATATTTACTGCTCCTGTCGCCATTTTCGAAACATGCAATATCAGCAAGTCGACACCACTCCCACCCATCAGGCAGATCAAACGGCTTTTCATCGTCAGCAATTGGCGGCAATGGCTTCTGCTTTTTGATTTTTTTATCTTTGATGAGCTGTTCTTTTTCAGCCGCGATACGCTCCAGCAGTTTTGATGCGGGTTCGTCGTTAGGGTCTTGTTTGACGAGTTTGCCCATTACGGCGAGCTGCAGGATGGTTTGCTTTAGCTGGTCGATGCTGTCTTCGGTTGCAAACAGTACATCGGAGTGTTCGCTGATGCGTTGCCAGCTATCATTGAGATCATCGGCATCCTTGGCGTTTGTAAGCGTCTCTAGCAGCGTTTTGACCAGTAGTTGATGTGCTTCAATACTGCTTTTGGTTTTTGACTCCAACTGGTCACACAGGGCCATTAGCTCATCGACTTTGGCGACGATGCGTTTTTGTTCTTCAATAGGTGGTAGCGGATGAACTATTTTTTCCATTCGCTCCTTAGTCATGTGAATCATGGCAATACCACTTCCACTTGCCTTAATTCTTTCTGATATAGCTTGCAAAAAAATCTTAGAAAAATGCTTGTCCAAACACTCCTCGGAAAATATGTCCATCTTCCAAATATGGTAATGATAAATCACCCTTCCACCCTGCCAGATGAATGGTCCAAATGAAGCAGACCATGCATAGATTAAATCGCCATCATCTATGTATTTCTCTGGTTCCAACTCAAGATCAGAGTAGTACCAATCATTTGAAGTGAATAGGTTACCAACTCGCAGTATCGGCGTACCTTCCTCAAGCATTTCATTTTTCTTGTATGCTCTACCGTTTATCACGTGAATTAAGTCTTCTAAGCTTGCTTCCATCCACTCTGGCGGGTATTCGAAGAATCGCTCAGGTTGAATATTTTTCTTTGAACGTGATTTTTTTAGAACCCCGCTATCAATTAGCTCCGCTTTTACATTCTTTGATCTGTTTAAAAGCTCTGATGCGGGTTCGTCGGTGGGGTCTTGTGGCACCAATTTACCGCGCACCGCCAACTCCAAAATCAGCTCACGCAGTTTTTTAATGCCATACAACTCAAGTTTATTTGAACTGCCTCGACCTGACGCCGATTTGGTTTTTATAGCCGAGGTCCAAATATCAATATTATCGGTAATTAGCTGTTCAACTGACATTAGACATTACCCTCTTTGCCTGTTACTGAACCGCCAGATGATAGTGCCCCAGACAAGATGCCTTTAAGCTGGTCACGCAGTGCTTGTATCTCATTTTGTTGGGTTTGATATTGTGCTAGCAACTCTTCTGGATCATGACTGACCTGCTCATCCTCATGCGGATTTTTTATGTCCAGGTTAAAGTTACGCTGGATGACTTCCTCAATCGATACTTTCCACGCATGCTCATTTTCAACGCGGCTGGCAAAACCATCTTCTTCACTGCCCCACCAGTCGATTTCGGTCTGAAATTCTTCAAACTTCATCGGCTTGGTTTTGGAATAGTTTTTCACACCCTTGGGGTACGGATGCTCATAGAACCAGATGTCTTTAGTGGGTTGACCTTTGGTGAAAAACAGTAGGTTGGTTTTAATGCCTGTATAGGGGTTAAATACGCCATTAGGTAACCGCACAATGGTATGCAAGTTACACTCCTCAGTGAGCAGCTTTTTAATTTTAGTTTTTACACCTTCACCAAATAGCGTACCGTCAGGTAACACCACTGCAGCGCGTCCTCCGTCTTTTAACACCTCTACAATCAACTGCAAGAACAAATCTGCAGTTTCACGGGTTTGCATCTCAGAGGGAAAGTTTTTCTCAATGCCATCTTCCTCTGTACCACCAAAGGGTGGATTGGTCACGATGACATCAAAGTCAGCGTCCCAGCTTGATAATGGCTTATTGAGCGTATTGTCATGCTTAATTTGAACTGGCACTTCAATACCATGCAGCATCATATTGGTAGTTGCCAGCAGGTGTGGTAACTGCTTTTTTTCCACTCCATGAATTTGTTTTTGTAGCGTTTGATGGTCGCTACCGGTTTTAACGTAGTTAGTTTTAATGTGGTCAACACTGCATGCTAGAAACCCGCCTGTACCGCACGCAGGGTCGAACACTTGTTCGCCCAGTTTTGGGTCAACTCGATTAACGATAAAGCGCGTGACTGCCCTCGGTGTATAGAACTCACCTGCGTTGCCTGCGCTTTGCAAGTCACGAAGGATTTGTTCGTAAATATCACCAAACAGATGTCGTTCTTTTGAGTCAGTGAAATCCACTTCGTTGAGTTTATTAATCACCTGGCGAAGCAGTGTGCCGTTTTTCATATAATTAAAGGCATCACTAAATGCTTCACGTACCACAAAACCACGTGGATTTTTGTCAATCGGGGCGGTTAAGTTTTTCAGCGTTGGAAACAAATCATCGTTTACGAATTCCATCAACTCATCACCAGTTATTCCCTGCTCATCTGCGGCCCAGTTACGCCAAAGATACTGTTCTGGGATAGGTTCACGGTAATCATCCAATTCAAGCTCAAGCTCTTCTTCCTGGGCATCAAATATTTTAAGGAACAGTAACCAGGACATTTGCCCCAAACGCTGCGCATCACCGTCGACACCAGCATCTTTGCGCATAATGTCCTGAATCGATTTAATGACTGTACTGACTGACATCTCTTCTCTCTTATTTTATTTGGTTAGCAGGCAAAAAGCTTAGGCACTTTTATCGGTGGCACGGTAAATAGCCTGCTCTAATTCGGTAATAGCTTCGTCGTATTGTTTGCGACCACCAAAGCCTTTTTTGACAATTTCAGTGACCGAGCCAATGTCGGTAAATGGCTGCACTTTGATAGTTTGCAGGTTCTCGACTTCCAGTACACCTGCATCGGCATACTTATCTAGCAGCTTATCCAGAACCTGCTGTGCCTGTTCAGAATACTTAGTAAAGTAGTTACGTTTTTTGACGTTATTTGCTCGCTCTTTGCGCGTAAGTGGCGGTTGGTCAAATGCAACGTGACATATCATGTCAAAGGGGTCGATACCCTCACCAACTTCTTGTTCCAGTGCTTCCCACAAAATGCCTTCACCGGCAAGCTCATCGATAATAGTTTGCTTGCGTTCCGTGTCGTTCCATCTGCGCACAAAATCATCCAGCGATGCAAACTGTTTGGATAAGGTTTTTCGGGTATAGTCCTTAAAAGACTCGGTGACCAATTTGCCATCGGTATCATAATACTGAACGCGCTCCGCAACTTTACTAACCGTGACACCGTTTACGTGATACTTGCGTACCGCTTCACCCCCATCGTCATCACCGCCAGTCCAGTCGCCACCGTCAATGGGCCCAGAGTCATTAGGGTAACCATCTTGTTCATCAAACCCTTGCCCATCTTCATTATCGTTATCGATGTCATCGATGATGTCGTCAAAGCCAGAATCCGGATCATTAATGTCATCAGGCTTGGTTGTGATGATTTTTTCGGGAATACCGTCAAAGCGTTCATCGGCAAACAACTCGGTGGCTTTTTTGAAATCTAATATGGTGAACCAGAGTTTGCCGTATTTATCATCAATACGTGTACCCCGCCCAATGATTTGCTTGAACTTGGTCATGGACTGAATGTTCTGATCCAGTACCACCAGCTTACAGGTTTTGGCGTCCACGCCGGTTGTCATGAGCTCTGATGTGGTGGCAATAACTGGGTAGGCTTTCTTGGGATTTATGAAGTTATCAAGTTGCGCCTTGCCCACTTCATCATCGCCGGTTATTTTCATCACATACTTTTCGTTTTTTGCGACTTGCTCTGGATTGCAGTTCACCAAAGCACGACGCATACGCTCGGCATGGTCAATGTCGTTACAAAAGACGATTGTTTTAGCCATTGGGTCGGTGCGCTTAAGGTAATTAGTAATGGTTTGCGCAACCAACTGCGTGCGCTCGTCAATAACCATGGTGCGGTCAAAGTCCTTTTGGTTGTAAACCCTGTCCTCAATTTCATTACCCAGCTTGTCCACCTGTCCTTTAGTGGGTCGCCACCCCTGAAGGTCAACATCAATGTCCACTCTCACCACTTTGTATGGTGCAAGAAAGCCATCCTCAATGCCTTCTTTAAGCGAGTACATGTATACCGGCTCGCCGAAGTAGTCGATATTACTAACTTCTTCGGTTTCTTTAGGTGTTGCGGTTAAGCCTATTTGGGTTGCCCCACTGAAGTACTCAAGGATTTCACGCCACGCGCTGTCTTCTGCTGCACTACCACGGTGACACTCATCGATAATAATCAGGTCGAAGAAGTCTGGATCGACTTGTTTGTATGCTTTTTGAGATTCTTCAGGGCCCGTTAACGCTTGATATAAAGCAAGGTGCACTTCATAAGCAGGGTCAATTTTTCTGCCTGTTATTTTGGTCATTGCCTGACCGAAGGGCTGGAAGTCATTAATGCGTGTTTGGTCAACGAGGACATTACGATCTGCCAAAAACAAGATGCGTTTTTTAGCTTTAGCCTTCCATAATCGCCAGATGATTTGAAAGGCAGTGTAGGTTTTACCGGTACCCGTTGCCATGACGAGCAAGATGCGGTTTTGTCCTGCAGATACTGCCTCAACTGTTTTGTTGATGGCCTGAAGCTGATAATAGCGAGGTGACTTACCGCTGCCATCATCATAGTAATCCTGGGTAATGATGGGCAACTGTGCGTCGTTAAACCCTTTGAATGCTAAATACTTTGCCCACAACTCAGCAGGCGAAGGAAACGCATCTAACGACAGTTCTGATTCAAGTTGGTTGGGATTGGTTTTATCATGAAATACAAACCCATCACCGTTACTGGCAAACACAAAAGGCACATCGAGTAACCTGGCATAATCCAGCCCTTGCTGAATACCTTTGCCCACTTCATGCTTATTCGCTTTTGCTTCAATTACGGCCAGTGGAATGGATGGTTTGTGATACAAGACAATGTCAGCAGACTTGACTGTTTTACGTGCTGCAGCCATACCGCGAACAATAACCTTACCGTCGCGTAGTTTGACCTCTTGGCGGATCTGGGTCATATCGTCCCACCCTGCTTTTTTAACTGCAGGCAGCAAGAACTTAGTGATGATGTCGGTTTCTGAGAGTACTTTTTTATCAATCATTTCCTTATGCCTCCGCATCACTTGGCGTTACCGCCCGTGAGTTTTCCATTTCAAGACGATACTCGAATTCAGTGTCGCTTTCTATTTCATGAATTTCTAAACCGTCAAACGCGTCATAGGGGACCCATTCTCCATTGCGGCGCAACAACATCAGGGTTGCGCTTACGTAAAACTTCTTTCCAGAGTAAACACGATTTGGGTCCTGCTCTCCATCATATTCGAATGCAATCTCAATAAAGAGGTCGCCTTTAGAATCGGCATATGCGGCGTCGAGTACCTCAAGATTTTCTACCGTGAAATTTGATGCATTGGTCATCGCTATTTCACTTGATAAGTGAGATTCTAATACTTCTTCGAAGTGTGTAAACACATTATCTTCATAAATAACTTCTGCTAAGTCTGATGTACCCAATGCAGCCTTCATCAACCGAGCATCTGTGGGGTTACGTTTAGCGACGGTTTGTAATTCGTGGTAATTACTGAAGCCATGCTGGCCGGCAATCAACTCTAGAGCTTGGGCTCTTGAAAGACCATAAGCACGTTGTAGGGATTTAGATTGTGACTTTAGGATATTTAAAAACGAGTAATTAGACATATCATCATACCTAACGACGCGTCACCTTGCGGATGGTAGCTTGCTAACCCGACGCGCCTCAGCTTAATGATACAGTCGGAAGTATATGTATATGATGGTGCAAAGCTTTACCCGTGCAAGCGGTAGGCGCCCATCAACGCTAGAGCACGATATAACACTTTAGGCTAATTGCAAACTATTTATTGAAAAAAATGAGCAGTTTGACTTCCGATTAAGCGGCAACAAGTTAGTCGACGAGGCACAAAAGACATCTTTTTGAATTGGCTACTAATTGGCTACTAGCGCTTGAAATGAGTAAACGAGAAATGGACAGATACGCTGGGGAGCAGAGAAGTTGGTCGGTGTGAGAGGATTTGAACCTCCGACCCCTGACACCCCATGACAGTGCGCTACCAGGCTGCGCTACACACCGACCGAAAGAGCGAGTAATACTACTCATATTTGTTCACAATGCAACGAGAATTAACAATAAGCCTGTTTAAGCGCTCAAATGCTAACCATCTTTGCTTGTTTCTACGGCAAATCACGTAGTTACTACTTTCTTAATGCCACGTTTTATCAGGCTAGCGTTACGTAACACACCGCAGTGACTACTAAAGCCACCAGCACGTTTAGCATTATGCCTTCTCTCGCCATGGTTTTTATATCGAACTTTTCTGTCGAATATGCAATGGCGTTAGGTGCGGTTGCTACTGGCAACATGAAGGCACAACTTGCGCTTATGGCAGCGGGGATCATAAGTAGCTTGGGGTCTACGCCCACCGCAATACCAGCGGCGGCGAGGATTGGCATAAGCAAGGTAGAGGTTGCAGTATTAGAGGTAATTTCAGTAAGAAACGTAACAAACAAGCAAATACCAAGAACAAGCAGTAACACAGGTAAGGTGGCAAGACCGGTTAACCAAGAACCCATTAAAACGCTTAGACCCGATGACATAAAGGCTTTGGCAATACAAATACCGCCAGCGAACAACAGCAACATACCCCATGGAATATCATTCGCCGTTTCCCAATCAAGCAACTTGTCGTTGTTGCCTTTTGCGTCTACTTCGCCATTATCGTTTCCGCTGTTGGTAAAGAACATAGCAGCAACACCTGCTACAGCAATAGTGCTGTCGCTGATTGTAGTTACGCCAATCCAAGCTGTCCAAAAAGGTCTGAAAATCCACGCCAACGCTACGGTGCCAAATATAGCAAGCACACGCTTTTCGGCCTTCGTCCAAGTGCCTGGCACGGGCAAATCTATGTTGCCCACTTCTTTTATACCGCGCGCTAACCAGAAGGCCATGACAGGCACACCTAAAATTACAATTGGTACACCGGTTTTCATCCAGTCAAGAAAGCTGTATTCAATACCTTGAGTCTCTTCATACACGCTCATAAAGATTATGTTAGGTGGCGTTCCAATTGGTGTCCCTACCCCGCCCAAGCTTGCCGAATAGGCAATACCTAGAATGAGTGCCACCCCAAATCGCGGGTTATCTACAGCGTTGATAATAGCAATGGCCATAGGAAGCATCATAAGTACTGTGGCCGTATTGCTGATCCACATGCTCAATACGGCAGTGGTTAACATAAAACCCAACACCAGTTTAAGGGGGCTGCCGCTGCCCGTTATACGTAGCATGTAAATCGCAAATCGCTTGTGCAAGTTAGCGCGCTCCAGCCCTTTTGACAGCATAAAGGCAGCCATAAGTAGGATAATTACGTGACTTCCTAGCGCTGACGCAGCCTCGCTGTGAGACAACACGCCAAATAAGGGGAACAGTGCAAAAGGTAATAGTGAGGTAGCTGGAATGGGAAGCGCTTCGGTTACCCAAAGCACCGCTACAAATAACGTGATGGCAGCAGTAAAAATAATGTCGCTTGGCTGGTCAATAGCCCACAAGCCTAAGCCACTTAGGACGGAGGCAAACAACGCAAATAGGATAATGCTGTTCTTGCGTGTTGGCTTTCGTTGTTGAATTTCTGAAGAGGGTTCAGGGTTTGTGTGCATAGCGCTTCCCACTACTGATAGCTTTATTATAAGTACTCGGGCTTTAACCCTTGTTATCGCTTATCTATTTTCTATCAGTATTTAACGGGAAACGCACGAGGCTTTTCCAAAAAAATCTTGTTTTTTCAGGTTGTATTTCTTACTTGCTCTGGTCATCCGACGAGATGCGGCTTGCTACTGCGCCAGCTTGGCCTTTGTATTTAGCATCGACCCTTGCATTGTAAGGCTTTTCAGCTGGCGCCGATAACACCTCAAAACTCAGCGCTCCAATTTTCATTTTAGGGCGAAGCGCTAACGGCAGTTTACCGCTATTGTAAAATTCAAGTACGATATTGCCAGACCAACCCGGATCAATTCTATGCGCGGTAACGTGCACCATTAAACCTAACCGAGCAAGCGATGAGCGCCCGTCTAGCCAACCGACAATATTGTCTGGCAACGTGACTGATTCATGTGTTATTGCAAGTGCTAGTTCACCTGGGTGTAGAAAGAAGGCTTTACCCTCTTCTAACACAATTTCATCGCTCATCACGTGGTCCAGCGCTTCTTGAACTTGAATTTTTGGGCCACTCAAATCGATAAACGGTGCTTGGTGATCTTCAAACACTCGAAATTTGTTACCTAATCGGATATCCACCGTTACACCGCTAATCTGATCGTAGTCAGGTGTAGGGTCGATTTTAATTTTTCCATCTTGTAGATGTTGGTAGATATCGCGGTCGCACAAGCGCATGGTGTAATCCTCATTTCATTAGGCCGCTATTATGCGGATGTCACTGCTTGCATTCAACTGCTCAAAGGCTTGTTTTACTTGCTTTTGTGCAATTTTTAAAAAGTTTTAGCTAATTTTGAATTTACACCCTTTAATAGGCGCTCGTTCCTTCTGCATCTGCTTCAAAAACTAGGCATTCATGACTAATCTTTTAATCTATGCCTTCCCTACTATACCTATCGGATCGCCTTTTATATGTTTAGCAGCCCCTTTTCGCGGCTCAACGGTCAAGGCTAGCTGCATAGACAGTGCTCGCGCTGCCTCGCGATAGCTTTCACTCAAGTCGCTTTCAGGTGAGGAAACTAATAAAGGCGTTCCAGCATCACCATGCTCGCGTATATGAATATCAAGTGGAAGCTGACCTAAAAGAGGCAGGCCGTGACGTTCGGCAAGCGCCTCGCCACCGTCTTTTGAAAACACGTAATCTCTTGTTCCGCAAGCTCTGCATTGGTAATAGCTCATGTTTTCGATAAGCCCTAGCACCGGCACGTTTACTTTTTCAAACATGCTTATGCCTTTTTGAGCATCCGCCAGTGCTAAATCCTGCGGCGTAGTAACTACCACAGATGCAGTTAGCGGCACTTGCTGAGCCATAGTAAGTTGAATATCGCCGGTACCTGGCGGCATATCGACAATTAAGTAATCGAGTACAGGCCACAACGTTTCATCTAATAACTGCTTGAGCGCTCGGCTTGCCATAGGGCCGCGCCATACTGCGGCATCTTCCTGAGGAACTAAATAACCAATAGAGTTCGCCACCAGCCCATGTGCCATAAGTGGCTGCATGTGCTTGTTGTCTTCACTTTCAGGGTGTGCATCAGGGTTGCCCAACATAATGGGAATAGACGGCCCATAAATATCGGCATCTAAAATACCCACCTTTGCGCCTTCCTGCATAAGTGCAAATGCTAAATTAATACTCG
Organism: Alteromonas sp. KUL150; assembly: GCF_009811475.1. Lineage (NCBI taxonomy): Bacteria > Pseudomonadati > Pseudomonadota > Gammaproteobacteria > Alteromonadales > Alteromonadaceae > Alteromonas > Alteromonas sp. KUL150. The sequence continues at coordinate 38,409 of NZ_BLIJ01000013.1, read as the reverse complement.
TTGTGGACTTACCTACCCCACCTTTGCCCGAGGCTACCGCAATGATGTTTTTAATATTGGTAACCGGTGCTACTTCAGTTTCGCCACTTGCCACCACCTGTTTAAACGTGAGCTGGTCAGCACCGAGCTTCCCTTTTAGCTGCGTGAGCACTTCTTGCTTAAGAGTGTTTAATTGGGTAGCAATACAAAATGGCAAGGTAACTGTAACGCCCGCATCTTCTTTTTCTGGCTGACTAAAAGCACACCATGACAAAGTATCGTCAACATCTAATGAAAAATACTTGGCCAAAATAGCAGCAACTTTTTTAGTTAACGGCTCTGCTTTGCGAGAAAAGAACATAAAATGCCTTACTAGTAGTAGAATTGTGTGAATTACGTAATGCAAAAAACGCGGTTTTCCGCTAGTATTTGCAGCCATTTTGAAACGCAAAGAATCAATAACGTCATTATGTCAGAAAAACGCCGAATTCTGGTAACCAGTGCGTTGCCATACGCAAATGGCTCTATTCATTTAGGCCACTTGCTAGAACACATTCAAACCGATATCTGGACTCGTTTTCAGCGCCTTCGCGGAAACGAATGTTACAGTGTTTGCGCAGACGATGCACACGGTACGCCGGTTATGCTTAAAGCCCAGGAGCTTGGCATTACACCAGAAGAAATGGTGGCAAGAACCCGTGCTGAACATCACCAAGACCTTGTTGATTTTCACGTTAACTACGACAACTACTATGTAACCCATTCGCCAGAAAACAAGGCGCTGTGTGAAGAAATTTACACACGCTTAGATAACGCGGGCTACATCAGTAAGCGCACCATTAACCAATTGTTCGACCCTGAAAAAGAAATGTTCTTGCCGGATCGTTTCGTTAAGGGTACGTGCCCAAGCTGCGGCGCAGAAGATCAAAACGGTGACAGCTGTGACGTATGTGGTGCAACTTACAGCCCAACTGAAGTGAAAAACCCGCGCAGCGTTGTATCTGGTGCGACACCGGTACTACGTGAGTCTGAGCACTTCTTCTTTGACCTACCAAAATTTGAAGGCATGCTTAAGGAGTGGATCCGCTCTGGTGCCCTTCAAGAAGAAATGGCAAACAAGCTACAAGAGTGGTTCACCGAAGGTCTTCAGCAGTGGGACATCAGCCGTGATGCGCCTTACTTTGGATTTGAAATTCCAGGTGCGCCTAACAAGTTCTTCTACGTATGGGTAGATGCGCCGGTTGGCTACATGGCGAGTTTCAAAAACTTCTGCGACCAGAACAACCTAGAGTTTGATGACTTCTGGAAGGCCGACTCTGAAGCAGAGCTTTACCACTTTATTGGTAAAGATATTACCTATTTCCACTGTCTGTTCTGGCCTGCCATGCTAGAAGGCGCGGGATACCGCAAACCAACTGGTGTAAACATTCACGGCTTCGTCACCGTGAACGGTGCGAAAATGTCAAAGTCGCGCGGTACTTTTATTAAAGGCCGTACTTACCTTGACCATCTTAATCCAGAATATCTGCGCTATTACTTTGCGTCTAAGTTAGGCGACGGTGTTACCGACATCGACCTAAACTTTACTGACTTTGCACAAAAAGTGAATTCAGACCTTGTAGGTAAAGTGGTTAACATAGCAAGCCGCTGTGCAAGCTTTATTACCAAGCGTTTCGACGGCAAATTATCTGACAACGTGATAGAACCTGAATTGATTGTTGAGTTCCAAAACGCGTCTGAAAGTATTGCTGCCCTTTTCGAAAAGCGTAAGTATCACCAAGCTGTACGTGAAATTATGGCCCTTGCAGATAAAGCAAACCAGTTCATTGATAACAACGCACCTTGGGTAACCATTAAAGACGAAACCAAGCAGCAATTTACACACGATGTGTGCTCGCTCGGTATTAACATGTTCCGTCTGTTGGTCATTTACTTGAAGCCTGTGCTTCCTGTTCTTGCAGAAAAAGCAGAAGAATTCTTAAACGATAAGTTCGACTGGAATTCACTGCAAACCCTATTAAAAGGCCACGCCATCAATAAGTTTAAGCCAATGATGCAGCGTGTAGAAATGGAGAAAATTGACGCCATGGTTGAAGATTCAAAAGAAAGCCTAGCGCCAGCTGCACCCGCTATCGACCCAGAAAGCCCGCTAGCTAAAGATCCTATCAGCGACACTATCTCGTTTGATGATTTCGCAAAGGTTGATTTGCGTATTGCACGTATCGCTAACGCTGAGCACGTAGAAAAAGCTGACAAGCTTCTGCGCTTAGAGCTAGATTTAGGCGGCGAAACTAAACAAGTTTTCGCTGGTATTAAGTCGGCCTACTCACCAGAAGCGCTTATCGGTAAGCATACGGTGATGGTTGCGAACTTGGCCCCTCGAAAAATGCGCTTTGGTATGAGTGAAGGCATGGTATTAGCCGCTGGTCCTGGCGGCGACGAGCTATACATTCTTGAGCCGCACGAAGGTGCAAAGCCTGGTATGCGCGTTAAGTAAGGTACTTTAAGAAATATATAGCGTTTGGGCTTTTATCAAGAGCGCCCTTGCCCATCCATTAATAAAAGCCACGAGAGTTTCAAATGTCGTGGCTTTTTTATTTTGTGCTTTTTTATTTTGTGCTTTTTCACTTCGTCACTTCGTTTGTTTAGTCGTCTGCTCGCTCCTCACACTCTGTGGAAAAATGCTCGGTATTCTTAACGACGTGAGTGATTTAAGGTAGAGGCTCTCACACTGGCGCCTACTGCAGAAAAGCTGGGTTTTAAGTTCCGCTTGGGTTTGATTGCGGTCATGGGAATAACCCGCTTTTTCGCTAAAATCACATAGACCGCGCTGCACCAAGGTAAATAAGACGCTAAATACTCTTGAAGCTTAACCGCCCCCTTCCACCGTTGCTGAAAAAAGAGCGTTGAAAACAATACTTGGCGCTGTTCTACTATTTCAAAGCCAAGTAGCTGTAACCAGTCTTTAATTCGATATGAGGTGAAAAAGCGTGCATCGTGAAGTACGTTGCCACGCTTTACCGGTAAGTACTTAGCAATGCCTGCCAGGCTCAGTGGATTAAAGCCACTTATAATGACGTACCCGTTTTGCGTAATAACGCGGTCTACTTCTCTTAAGATTTCGTGGGGGTCTTGTGCGAAATCTAATTCATTAGCCAATAGAAAGCCATCAATGCTGTTTTCCGAGAAAGGCAGTCGATGTGACTGCCCCACTATGGTGTTACCTCTACTTTTCTTTACGTCACCATATTCGCAGTCTTTAAATGCGTGGCTCGACGCTTTACTTTCACATGTGTTTGTATCCGCCCCATTAAGCTCACACTGTCCGCTTAGCTCGCTGTCGAATGGAACATGGTTAATATGATGCCGTATTGGGCTGCTATCTAGGTTAATTTCGGCGCTAAGCGTACCTAATTTTGCAAAGTGATAGCCAAAAATGCGCTCTGCATAATCGCTGCATACGTTGTTGACCGCAGTACGTATATGTTCGCCAGCGGGAAAATCTCCCCAATTTGTGGGGTAGCGAGGTGGTTTGGCTTTAAACGCCGATTTCATTATCACTGCGCGCTCTTTGGTTGCTCTGCTGTCCACAAGCCCCTATAGTAACGCATAATTCTACCTACACAAGCAGGTACAAAAATGACGTCAGAAACATTTCCTTCAAACATAGCCGTTCACCCTATTCCCGCATTCACTGATAACTATATTTGGTGCCTACACGATGATGCTAATGCTATTGTTGTGGATCCGGGTGATGCCGAGCCAGTGTTAGCTTTTATCAAAGCAAAGGGATTAACGCTTAGCGCCGTACTTATAACGCATCACCACAGAGATCACACAGGTGGTATTGCAAAGTTGGTATCGGCTGTGCCCGACCTTCCTGTTATTGGTCCGCGAGGTAATCATATTCGCGGCATCACCAAATCGGTGTCTCAGGGAGATACGGTATCGCTTCCTGTTCTGAATTTGTCATTGCAGGTGATGGAAGTTCCTGGACACACCCTTGACCATATCGCGTTCTTTGGACATGGCGCTTTGTTTTGTGGCGACACCTTGTTTTCTGCCGGTTGTGGGCGATTATTTGAAGGCTCACCGGAGCAAATGCATCACTCGCTAAACAAGCTCAAGCGCCTGCCTGATAGCACAAAAGTTTACTGTACCCATGAGTACACCCAGGCGAACGTTAAGTTTGCGCTAGCAGTTGAGCCCAACAATATAGCGCTGAATGAGTATGCAGATTGGGTAGCTTCTATGCGTGGACAAAACCTACCCACGCTGCCAAGTAACCTTAAAGAGCAGAAAAATATAAACCCATTTTTACGCGCCCATGAACTTTCTGTAAAAACTGCTGCCGAAGCGTATTGCGAAAATAACCTAGCCGACGATGTGGCAGTCTTTGCTGCAGTTCGCCGCTGGAAAGATGAGTTTTGATGCATTATTAAGCCGTTTATCGTAATATTGACGGTTTGCAGTGCTCCAAGAGGTTTCTTCATATATGCAGTTGAAGTTTTTCCCTCTATCGCCCTTGATATTGGCGATAGGTTTAACGGGTTGTCAGTTAACCGATAATAATAACGACAATGCACAGATAGAAAATAACGAAAGCGCTTCTTTGGAAGCCTGTAGTGAAATTCATAATACCGAAGAAGCCGTCGCAGATTGTGAGATTGCACGGGACGGCGTTATCGACGTTATTCACCCGAACGACCAAACCCTAGAAGAAGGCGCGGAAACCACCGATACTCCTGATGTACATACACAGGCGGTAATTACGGATGTGTGGGCGCGAGCTAGCGCCAAGTTTGCGCTTGAAATTCCAGATGACCGAAGAGTTAGTTCTCAACGAAAGTGGTACTTAAAGCACCCCGAGTATATGGCGCGTGTTGTGAAACGGGCAAAGCCTTTTCTTTATTACATTGTTGAAGAAATTGAAAAGCGCGATATGCCTATGGAGCTTGTGCTTTTGCCTATTGTAGAGAGTGCTTTTGACCCCTTTGCCTATTCCCACGGACGCGCTGCGGGAATGTGGCAGTTCATTCCCGGCACGGGTAAACGCTTTGGCATGCCACAAAACTGGTGGTATGACGGGCGCCGTGATGTAGTTGCTTCAACCCAAGGTGCGCTTGATTACCTTACCTATTTAAATGAAATGTTTGATGGAAACTGGCTGCACGCGCTTGCCGCGTACAACAGCGGCGAAGGCCGAGTACAAAGAGCAATTAAAGCAAATCAGCGAGCGGGGAAACCCACTGACTTTTGGAATTTAGACTTGCCAAGGGAAACTCGGGCCTACGTACCAAAGCTTCTCGCATTGGCGGATATTCTCAAAAACAAAGATGAATACGCTTACTCTTGGCCGGAAATTGAAAATGTGGCGGTTATCGAAGTCGTCGATATAGGCTCACAGGTCGATTTAGCCTTCGCAGCCGAGCTAGCAGGCATGTCGTTAAAAGAGCTGCACGGATTAAACCCAGGCTTCAACCGCTGGGCAACCTCTCCGGATGGCCCACATCGGCTGGTTCTTCCCATCGGAAAGGCGGCGGCGTTTTCTCAGGCCCTTGCCAATATTGATCAAAAGGAGCGGTTAAACTGGGTGCGACATTCCGTTAAGCCCGGCGATAGCTTAAGCAAAATTGCCAAGCAGTACCACACTACGGTAAAGGTACTAAAACGAATCAATGAGCTGGATTCATCTATGATCCGCGTGGGTCAAGCTATTATGGTACCTGTCGCGCTTCAAGAGCTAAACAGCTATACCTTGTCGCAGGAACAACGTCTCGCAAGCTTGCAAAATAGCCATAGTTCTAAGCAGAAAGTTAGTCACACCGTGAAATCGGGTGATACGCTTTGGGATATTGCGCGTAAGTACAAGATAAGCACCAAGCAGCTTGCAAAATGGAACGGCATGGCTCCAGGCGATATGCTGCACCCGGGCAAAACGCTGGTTGTTTGGCAAGAAGGCAGCGCAAAAACTGGGGTTACTAAAACACTCACCTATACGGTGAGAAACGGTGATTCTCTCTCTCGTATTGCCAGTAAGTTCAATGTTAAAGTAAGCGACATAGGCAAGTGGAATTCGCTTAATACTAAACGCTATTTACAGCCAGGTCAGCGTCTTAAACTTCACGTGGATGTAACAAGTTTAAGCGCCTCGGGCTGATGATGGTTTAAAAAGACTATACAGGATACGGAAATGCTAAGAATTAACCGAGAAAATTTGCGAAACAGTCACGAAACGCCTTGGTTAATTTTAGACTTAGTCATGCTGGGTATACTTTTCATAAACCTGGCATGGCTCATTTTTGATGCGCTGTATGCCACAGACTTTGTATACGGTCTTTTAGGTACATACTTCCCCACCTTTCTTAACGCTTACGACCCAATTCACGCCAACTTTTTGTTGGTCGATTTAGTTTTTATTGCCATATTCTTTACCGAGTTCTGTTTTCGTTGGGCTGTAGCCATTGTGCGTAAAGAACACTTACGTTGGTACTTTTTTCCGTTTTTACATTGGTACGACATCATAGGCCTTATTCCTACTGGACCTACCCGCCTCTTTCGTTTCTTGCGCATATTTTCTATTTTGCACCGTCTGCACAAATTCGAAATCATCGATTTAAACCAAACCGCAGTGTTTCGCTTTTTTGCCTTTTACTACGATGTATTTGTTGAAGAGTTGAGCGACCGGATTGTTGTTAAAGTACTGAGCGATGCGCAAAAAGATATCTCAGCGGGCTCTCCTTTATTAGATGATATCAACGCACAAGTGCTTGCCCCCCGCCGTCCTGTCATTACTCAATGGATGGCAGGTGTAATCAACCATTTAGGCCAGTCTATTCAAAGCGAAGATCACGGCGAGGTGATTCGAGAGCACGTGAGAAAAAGCGTGGGTAAAGCGGTAAGAAGCAACGCACAAGTTTCCTCTCTTCACTATCTGCCGGTAATTGGTAGAACTATCGAAAATACCTTGGAGGAATCGGTAACAGATATTGTTACCACATCGCTGGTAAACCTGTTAAGCGACCTAGACGCAGAGCGCATCGACCATTTCATTTCAGTAGGTATGCACGACTATACCCCTACCGCCGATGCACTTGATAAAGAAGTACTTAACGTTGTCAATGAATGCTTAGAACTGGTAAAAGCCCATGTTGCGCAGCAGCGCTGGAAATCACATTTAACTGAAAAAGAATCGGCAATACCCACTGGTAAACCGGAAATATAAGTGATGCTATTAGTCGAAGGATAAAAAGAAAGCCCGCATATTGCGGGCTTTCTTACTGTCAAATAGCACAGGCTGCTAGTTAGGCTTTACGCCACGTTGTGCCGCTTGGGCCGTCTTCTAGCACTACGCCTTTAGCGTTTAATGCATCGCGTGCAGCATCTGCTGCTGCCCAGTCTTTCGCGGCACGGGCATCGTTACGTTGTTTAATTAACGCTTCAATTTCAGCCGCTTCGTCATCATTGCCCTCACCACCTTTAAGATAGGTGTCTGGGTCGCTTTGAAGCATACCCAAAATTGCGCCTAAGCCTTTAAGAACTGCTGCCAGTTTACCCGCTTCTTCGGCGTTGCCCTTTTGGCGGTTAAGCTCACGGGCCACATCAAACAACACTGAAAAGGCTTCCGGCACGTTTAAATCGTCGTTCATTGCTGTTTCGAAACGCGTCAGGTAGCCACCGTAGCTCAGATCAGTGCTTTCATCTACTTCAACGCCACGAAGAGCTGTATACAAACGCTCTAGGGCCGCTTTTGCTTGGGTGATGTTGTCTTGTGAGTAACTTAACTGACTACGATAATGCGCCGACATTAAGAAGAAACGCAAGGTTTCTGAATCGTGCTCTTTAAGCACATCGCGCAAGGTGAAGAAGTTGCCTAATGACTTAGACATCTTTTCATCATTAACTTGAACCATACCCGCGTGCATCCACACGTTTACATAGGGCGTGTCGTATGCACAGCACGACTGAGCCACCTCATTTTCATGGTGTGGGAAGGTTAAATCTGAACCACCGCCATGAATATCAAAGTGCGCACCAAGGTGCTTGTGGTTCATGGCTGAACACTCAATGTGCCAACCCGGGCGGCCTTCTCCCCATGGAGATTGCCATGCTGGCTCACCTGGCTTAGTGGTTTTCCACAATACAAAATCTAGCGGGTCGTCTTTTCCTGCCGCTACTTCAACACGGGCACCTGCTTTAAGTTGATCTAGGTCTTGCTTGCTCAACTTGCCGTAATCTTCATACTTACTTACGTCAAATAGCACATCACCGCTTGCCGCTTGATAAGCATAACCTTTGTCCATCAGGCGCTGAATAATTTCGATGATCTCGTCCATGTGGCCGCTTACTGTCGGCTCCACATCTGGCTCGAGTAAATTAATTGCCGCAAAGTCTTCATGCATCATGGCGATAGTGCGTGCAGTTAGCGCCTCAAAGCTTTCACCATTTTCATTGGCGCGAGCAATAATTTTATCGTCAATATCTGTAATGTTACGTACATACTTCACATCTAAACCAAGGTGGCGCATGTAGCGTACTAAAATATCGAAACTTAGGTAGGTACGGGCGTGACCCATATGACTGAGGTCATAAACGGTAATACCACACACATACAAACCCACTTTCCCTTCTTGAAGCGGAACAAACTTCGCTTTTTCACGGGTTCGGGTATTGTAAAGATGTAGCATGTCTATATTTCCTATTTGTCATAATTTTTGGGCCGCAAAGTTTAGCACCGTCATCATTTAAATGGTACAAGGCTTTTGCGTTGGTGCACTATTTTGCGCTACTGCCCTGTTTTGCGCTAAAATCCGCGCACTCATTTTATATGCTAACACACAGGACAACCCACAATGGTTACGTTAAAAACAAATTTCGGTGACATCACCCTTGAGCTTTTTGAAGATAAAGCGCCTAAAACCGTAGCGAATTTCCTTTCTTACGTTGAAGACGGTTTTTTCGACAATACTATTTTTCACCGTGTAATTAACAACTTCATGATCCAAGGTGGTGGTTTTACGCCAGATATGGACCAAAAAGACACCAAAGATCCTATCGAAAACGAAGCCGACAACGGTGTTGCCAATGAAGTTGGTACTATCGCGATGGCGCGTACTCAAGACCCACACTCAGCTACTGCGCAGTTTTTCATTAACGTGAACAACAACGACTTCCTTAACCACACTAGTAAGTCTGTAAACGGTTGGGGCTACTGCGCGTTCGGTAAAGTGGTTGAAGGTATGGACGTGGTAGAGAAGATCAAAGCGGTTAAAACCGGTAACAACGGCTACCACCAGGATGTACCTGTTGAGCCAGTGATCATTGAAAAAGCAGTTATTGCTTAAATAACTCTCTCAACAACTGATTTTACAACTTCCAGAACAATGGCTTGGCCGGCGTAACTGTCGAGACAAGTTCACGGCCTTCAGTTAAGTACAAGCCGCGTTAATGTAACGCGGCTTTTTAAACCACGTTAAGAAGATCTATGTCGTTTACCTACTTCATTGCCGATTTACATTTGAGTGCAGACCGTCCGGATATTACTGACTGTTTGATGCGCTTTTTACAAGAAGACGCGATTAATGCCGATGCACTTTACGTACTTGGCGATTTGTTTGAAGTGTGGATTGGTGACGACAACGTAACCCCCTTTAACACCGCTATAGCATCAGCTTTTAAAGCGGTGAGCGAGCACTGCCCTGTTTACTTTATACACGGCAACCGCGACTTTGCTATTCGAGATAAATGGCTGTCTAAAGCGGGCATGACGTTGCTAAACGAACAGGAAGTTGTCGATTTATATGGCACACCGACGCTACTTACTCACGGAGACGAGTTATGCACCCGTGACGTTGCCTACCAAAAGTTTCGCAAGAAATCACGTGGCTGGTGGTGGCCTAGGTTAATGCTGGCCCTGCCCTTGTGGTATCGACAGCGTGTAGCAGATAACGGCCGTGCCGAAAGTAAAGAAAAGCAACAGAACCTAAAGCCTGAGATTATGGATGTAACGCCAGAAGAAGTGGTTAAGGTGATGGAAAAGTGGGGCGTACAGCGCATGATCCATGGTCATACGCACAGACCAAACATTCATAGCCTCAAAGCGAATGGAAAATCAGCGACGCGCATTGTTCTTGGCGATTGGTATGACCAAGGCAGTGTGTTGAAGGTTACCGCCTCCGAAGTTATGTTACAACATCACAACTTTAGGTAAGAAAATCTGACACTTACACGTGGTCTTACCACTTTTTTATTACCATTAATAAAATTTTAATGTGTGCATTTCCTTACCGCTAACTCACTATAAAACGTAAGCTTTATCAAATTTACGACGACCGTAAAATTCCTTCGATAATACAGTTTTGTGACATTTATGACAGTTCAGCAATATAAGTGTCAAAGAATTGTCACCTTTTCTCCATACGCTCTCCGTGATTTAACGATTCACTCCCCATGCAAGGAATAATGATGGGTAGTGATGAGATGTCTAGACAACACCACAACCAATACAAACAATACGTTTAGGAAAAAATCATGAATCGTACCTGGAAAGTGGCATGCACCGCAGTCGCTCTAGCGGTTTCTGCTAGTCTTCACGCGGCTGTGTTACCAGAGCATCAATCAAACAGCGCTTGGTTTACTGACGCTCAAGCCAAACTATCTACAAAGCTCCAAACAAACAATCAGTTTAAAGCGAAGAATGTTATTTTATTCGTTGGCGATGGAATGGGTATTTCTACCCTTACCTCAGCACGAATTCATAAGGGGCAGTTAGCAGGCAACCCTGGTGAAGAAGGTTACTTAAGTTTTGAAAGCTTTCCTCATACAGCGTTAGTTAAAACATACAATGTAGATGCGCAAACTCCGGATTCTGCAGGCACCATGACAGCGATGATGTCAGGACTTAAGACTGACGTGGGTGTAATTGGTGTTGATGAAGACATCGAACGCGGTAACTGTTCAACTGTTGCTGGCAACGAAGTTATTACCGCGCTAGAACTTGCAGAAATTAAAGGCCTTTCAACAGGTATTATTTCTACTGCTCGTATCACCCATGCGACCCCTGCGGCAACCTACGCAAAGTCAGCAGATCGTAACTGGGAAGACATTTCCGATATGCCTGAAGCTGCTGTAACTGCTGGCTGTAGTGACATTGCTGACCAGCTCGTCAATTTTGAAACGTATTTAGAAGCACGCTACACCGGTGTTGATGTTGACGGTATCGATGTCGCTATGGGCGGTGGTCGCCGTCATTTCTTGCCAAAAGACGCCGCATTCAATAGCCCTGATGCAGTGAGCGATGTTGAAGGCGATAGAACCGACGAGCGCGACCTTACAGCTGAATGGCAGGCCATGTACGAAAATGGTGTATACGTTTATGACCAAGCAGGTTTTGACGCGATAGACACTGAAAGTGTAGAACGTGTTTTCGGTCTTTTCAACGAGTCTCATATGCAATACGAAGCAGACCGCGGAAACGACATTGCGGGCGAACCATCAGTTGCAGAGATGACAGAAACGGCAATCAATATTCTTGATAACAACGAGAACGGCTTTTTCTTAATGGTTGAATCAGGTCGTATTGACCACGCTCACCACGCAGGTAATGCAGCAGGCGCATTAACCGACACCTTAGCATTTGAAGAAGCGGTAATGACTGCGGTTGAAAATACCGACCCGTCAGAGACGCTTATTCTTGTAACTGCCGACCATGGTCACGTGTTTACCATTGCTGGCTATCCAAAGCGCGGTAATCCAATTCTTGGCAAGGTAGTGAATGTGGGCTCTGATGATGCGGCAACAGCGGCAGACGGCACACCCTATACCACCCTTGGCTACACCAACGGTCTAGGTTTCCGCAACCTAGGTGATGAAACGGATTCTGATGCCACCTACGCACTGGAAAACGCAGCAGGCCGCGTTGATATCACTAATATCGACACAACAACGCCTGGCTATCACCAAGAAGCACTTATTCCACTTAGTTCAGAGACACACTCTGGCGAAGACATTGCACTGCATGCCAAAGGACCGGGAAGCCAGCTTGCGCAAGGCGTAATAGAGCAAAACGTTGTTTTCCACTTGATTAATCAAGCGCTTGGCCTTGTAAACGAGTAAGTAGAGATAAGAATATGAACCTTTTTAAATTAAGTATAATTGCGGTAGCAGTAGCAGGTCTTTCAGCGTGTAGCTTGGAAGGCGATGATGGCAACGACGGCGCACCAGGTGTTGATGGCGTTGATGGCCAAAACGGTTTAACAAGCCTTACCGTTCAAACTGAGTTGGCGGTGGGCGATGCTAATTGTCCTAATTCAGGCGTGCGCATCGACTCTGGCTTAGATGCAGATGCTGACGGCACCCTTGTCGATTCTGAAATCACTTCAACAAGCTATGTTTGTGTTCCTGGTGTTAACAGCGTTAGTAGCAGTGAGCTTTTGACTAGCTTAAATAACGAGTGGTTCGTAGCCGCTCAAACCGAAGTGGAAAACAATAAAGCGGTTTGGATGAATGCAACTTCGGGTGAAAGTGCTGCTTCATCAAATGCGGCGTTTACTGCCACGGTTAATTCTCGAGAAGAATTAGACGCTATGGTTGCTAATCTTCGCGGTAAAGCGAAAAATGTTATCTTGTTTGTCGGTGACGGCATGGGCGTTTCAACGGTTACCGCAGCTCGAATTTTAGACGGTCAAATGAACGGTCTTGCCGGCGAAGAAAACCAGCTTAGCTTCGACAAATTCCCCTTCTCTGGCCTTTCAAAAACTTATAATGTCGATGCTCAAACACCAGATTCAGCGGGCACTATGACCGCGATGATGAGCGGTATAAAAACCGATGTCGGTGTTATCGGGGTTGACGAAGATATTGAGCGCGGCGATTGTTCAACGGTTGCGGGTAATGAGTTAGTTACGGCACTTGAACTTGCAGAAATTGCAGGTAAGTCTACTGGCATCATTTCAACTGCCCGTATTACACACGCAACACCTGCTGCAACTTACGCTAAATCTGCTGACCGCAACTGGGAAGACATTTCGGATATGCCAGAAGCAGCGGTTACTGCAGGCTGCTCTGATATAGCCGACCAGCTAATTAATTTCGAAGCTAACTTGGAAGCAAACTTCGAAGGCTTAGACGTTGATGGCATTGAGGTGGTAATGGGAGGCGGACGTCGTCACTTCTTACCTCGCGACGAAGCGTTTAACAGCCCGGATGCAGCGAGCAGCATTGAGGGAGATCGTACAGATGGACGTGACCTGACTGCAGAATGGCAGACAATGTATGAAAACGGTGTGTATGTCTTCGATCAGTCTGGTTTCGACGGCTTAGATACTGAAACCACTGAAAAAGTGTTTGCTCTGTTCAACGAATCACACATGCAATACGAAGCCGATCGCAGTAACGATATTGCTGGTGAACCGTCTATCGCAGAAATGACAAGCGCAGCAATTAAGGTATTGGATAACAATGAGAAAGGTTTCTTCCTTATGGTCGAATCTGGTCGTATTGACCACGCTCACCACGCAGGAAATGCCTATGGTGCGCTTCACGACACTATCGCCTTTGCTGAAGCCGTTGACGCTGCTGATAAACTTACTGATGATGAAGATACGCTGATCATCGTAACTGCTGACCACGGGCACGTATTTACCATTGCGGGTTACCCCAAGCGCGGCAACCCAATTTTAGGTAAAGTGGTAAACGTAGGTTCAGATGAAGCTGCTACAGCTGCTGACGGTACGCCATATACCACTCTTGGCTACACCAATGGTTTAGGCTTTAGAAACCTGGGAGACGTTACCAATTCAGACGCGTCTTATTTAGCAGGCCCAGATACAGGTCGTAAAGATATAACTGATGTTGACACAACAACACCAGGTTATCACCAAGAAGCATTAATTCCGTTGAGCTCTGAAACCCACTCGGGTGAAGACGTAGGCATTTATGCGAAAGGCCCAGGCGCTTTCCTAGTCAACGGTACTAACGAACAAAGCGTTATTTTCCATGTTATGGACTTTGCGGGAGACTTCGTTTCTCAAGCAGAAAGTGCAATGGAATAAGTTTTTTAGAAGTTAAAACAAGGGCGGCCTTCGGTCGCCTTTTTCCATGTAAGTAAGCAACATCATTCACTGTAGGATTTAATGAATGAAATCACACAAAGCCCCTATCTTTGCTTTTGTACTTTTTTCTAGTTTGAGTACGCATGGCTTTGCTCAAGATACAAAGAGCCATTCTGCCATAGACGTATCACCTGAACTTGTTTGCGAGAAAAACGACACAAACCTTCACGCAACTTACGAGATAAGCATTAAAAGCCCATCAAAAGACCCAAAGACCACATCACTTCATTTGTGGCGAAATGCCAATAATGTGGCGCATGAATATCCTGCGACAAACGTTACTGAGTCTTGGACACTGGTTCGCGAGCGCTTTATCAAACCTACACGATATTTCGATGCTCACGAACGCGCTATAGAATATCAGCCTGGAGAAACTATCCACGGTAAAAAAGAGACGGATTTTTCCTACCGCTATCAGCTAATAAGCGACAAACTCATTAATGCTATGTCGCTAGACAAAAAAGACGGTAACGGGTGCGACACCGTGGAATACTACTCACTTGAAAACACCCAAGGTAAATTTACACTCCAGTGGCTTCCCCATCTCAAGTTGGTCGCATTTTTTAGCGTTGATAAAAACGGTTTAACCAGAGAATGGACATTAAAAAACATTGATTTAAATGCTAATACAGAGGCCTTTTTTTCAAAACGACGTGACTATCAAAGTACAGACTACGCTGATATTGGCGATGATCACACTGACCCGTTTTTAACTAAAATGGTCACGCAGGGATTTATTGAAGCCGGAGCTAGTGGCTATTACGACGAACATGGCCACAGCATTGGTGAAAGCCATTCTCACTGAGAATATACTGCCTAATAAATGAATGGCCATGAGGCTTACATGGCCATTTAATGACGATGCCAAAAGGTTTTGTTACAAACTATCCCAAAGTACATAAGTTATTCACTGGCTTAATTTTTGTTCTATGGTATAAAAGAGCAAAATGAGCGACTCATCATGGATGGTGTAAATGACAGATGTACTTCTTTCCCCTGCAAACTTTTGGTTCAGCATCGCGCTATTCGCCGTTTTCTTAGTTTTTATTCTTGAGCTTATCAGCACCGTTTTTGGTATGAGTCTTTTGGGATTAGGCGACGACTTTGCCGAATTCGATGGTGAAGGATTCCTTAGTACATCTTTTGCCAGCTGGCTAAATATAAACAAAGTTCCTTTTCTTGTTTACCTCATTGTATTGATGACCTTTTTTGGCCTTTCAGGGCTAATCATCAACGGTTTGAGTGCAAGTATACTCAATACAACATTCCCTTCACTTGTCTCAGTTCTTTTGGCCTTTGCGCTTGGGTTGTTTATCACGGCAAAAATCGTTCGGCTGATTTCAAACTTACTCCCCAGCGTCCAATCCAGCGCCCTTACTAGCGACGATTTTCTTGGCTCTGTTGCTGAGATAACCATTGGAAAAGCAAGTCGGGGAAACCCCGCAGAGGCAAAGTTCACCGATCATTACTCGCAACCTCATTTTGTATTAGTAGAGCCATTTGAAGACCATGAGCTTTTCTCGCAAGGAGAGCGCGTAATTTTAGTTCAAAAAAATAAACACAGCTGGTTAGCAACACGCTACCAATAACCTAAAAAGAGATAAAAGTATGGATACAATTCAACCATCTAGCTTGCCGTCAATACTCTTTATTGCCGGTGCCATTGTTGTAGGGCTCATTGTTATTGGCCTTATTTTCGCAAAACTCTACACCCGTGCTACCAAAGAAACCGCCTTTGTAAGAACGGGGTTAGGCGGCGAAAAAGTAATAAAAGATGGAGGTGCCTTAGTACTGCCTGTTGTTCACGAAATTATTCCGGTGAACATGAACACACTTCGTATTGAGGTGGAGAAAATCCAGAAAGACGCGCTTATTACCAAGGATCGCATGCGCGTTGACGTAAAAGCTGATTTTTATTTGCGCGTCGCACCGAATGCGAGCGGCATCTCAATGGCTGCGCAAACCCTTGGTACACGTACCACACGTGCTGAAGAAGTTAAAAAACTCATGGAGTCGAAGTTTGTTGACGTACTTCGTGCAGTAGCGGCTGAAATGACCATGACTGAAATGCATGAACAGCGCGCTGACTTTGTTCAAAAAGTTCAACAAAGTGTGGCTAACGATCTTGAAAAGAATGGTCTTGAGCTAGAATCGGTAAGTTTAACAGGCTTCGATCAGACAGATCTTCAGTTTTTCAACGAGAACAACGCCTTCGACGCTGAAGGTCGTGCTCGCTTAACCAAGATCATTGAAGAGAAGCGCAAAGAAACTAACGATATTCAGCAAGAAAACCGTATTCATATCGAACAACGCAACTTAGCGGCTGAAAAACAATCTCTTGATGTGAAGCGCGATGAAGAAGAGGCTCGCCTAGCCCAAGAGCAGGTGCTGGCCTTTAAACGTCAGGAACAAAAAGCTGAGATCGCCAAGCAGCGTGAAATGAAAGAGCGTGAAGAACGGGAAGCGGAAATTGCGAAAGAACGGGCAATTGAGGCTGCTGAAATTGAAAAGTCACGAGAAATTGAAACGCAAGAAATCGCCAAGCGCCAAGCGTTAGAACAGGCACGCATTCGCCAGCAGCAAGAAGTAGAGGTTTCGGAACAAATCAAGCAGATTGCTGTTGCAACTAAATCAGAAGAAGAGTCTGCCGCCCGTGCGAAAGCGGCCGAAGCTGAAAAACAAAAAGTAGAAAAAGAAGAAGCGGTACTGACTGCTAGATCTGTAGCTGAAGCTGAGCGTAAGAAACAAATTGAAGTTATAGATGCACGCAAAGAAGCGGAACGTGAGGCGGTTGGTATCACCGTTGAAGCACAGGCTAAGAGAGAAGCTGCAGAAAACTCTGCTGCCGCTATTCTTACTGAAGCGAAGGCCAGTGCTGATGCCAAAATGCTTCAAGCTGCGGCTGACGAAAAAGTGCTCGCCGTTGAAGCCCAAGGTAAACAGGCGCTTTACGAAGCTGAGAACACCCTTAAAACTGAACAGATTGAACTGCAGAAAGCCCTTGCAATGCTTAAAGTATTGCCTGAACTTGTGGCAAACGCAGTTAAGCCTCTCGAAAATATTGAAGGCATCAAAATACTGCAAGGCTACGGTCAAGGTAGCGGCGCAAAAGGTGAGCACACTATTGCCACAGCAGGCGGTGGTTTAGCTGAACAAGTAACGCAAGCCGCGCTAAGCTATCGCGCTAACGCCCCTTTGGTAGATTCTATGTTACGTGAAGTGGGCTTGGTAGACGCCGACACGGGTACGTTAAGCGATTTAGTGACAAGCAACAGCGATCTGCTCACTAAGGCTAGCGCTGTAAAACCAAAAACGATTGCAACACCTGTTGAACAGAAAAAAGATAACAAAGCGCCTGAGGCGTCGCCCGCGGAATAAGACTTAAATTTAGAAACCGTTTAAGAATTTACGTTACTACACAGTACCCGCTATTAAAAGCGCCCTCAACATTAGGACATTCCACTTGTTGAGGGCGTTTTTTGCGAACACTATTCCTTTATATCAGTCCGCATAGATCATTACTCACAAGCTGCAAAAATTATTTGTAAGTAGTAACATGATGGTTACCATTACGCTCCCGGCCTTATCAACATAATATTTACACCCGCAGCGAAGGGGTCACTGAAATTAGAGGAGAATTTTCATGTCATCCATTCCCGAAGAACCTGAAAAGCCCCTAAGAGACGACTGCTGTGGTGGAGGCTCATGCTGCCCCTGTATCTGGGATGTTTACTATGAAAAGCTGGCTAAGTGGAAAGAGGCTAAGCAAAAACAAGAAGATGAAACCGCGTCGAATAGCACCGGTAACTGAAATACGATACAAGCTATAATAAGAACTAGCGGCGATAACTTGCATTTTACACTGACACAAATTCTAAAATTAACACCAAGCCCACATTTTTATAACAAGCATCACTTTTGAACTTCTCATTTACAATTTCCCGTTCGGCTGATAACCTATCTTAATCGATTAAGAAATAATTTTACTATTTTCAGTTATCATTAATAAACTGTTAGTAAAAGTTAAAGAGTTAAGCAAAGCCCGTTATATGTTCTGCTATGAACCTTCAAGACTGGTAGCGCTTAATTTAAGGTAATGCAAGCTCGCGATATATTTGAAGTACGAGTTAGCACATGCTGAATTTTGGAGAGTTATCATGTCTATACGCAATGGCGTTCAATTAATCACCTATGCAGACCGACTAGGTGATGGCAACATCGAGAGCCTTACAAGCCTTCTTCAAGGCCCGCTAAATGGCTTATTTACAGGTGTTCACGTCCTACCCTTCTATTATCCCTATGATGGTGAAGATGCTGGCTTCGACCCTATAGATCACACTTCTGTCGATGAGCGATTGGGCGACTGGGACAACATCAAGAAGCTGGGAGAGTCGGTTGACATTATGGCCGACCTGATTGTTAATCACATGTCAGGCCAAAGTGAAGCGTTTAAAGATGTGTTGAAAAAAGGTCGCGAGTCTGACTATTGGCCACTATTTCTTACTAAAGAAGATGTGTTTAAAGGTAGTGACCAAGCGTTAATCGACGAACAAATTGCGAAAGTATTCCGCCCTCGCCCAACACCGTTTTTCAGCGATTATGAGGTAGGTGCAGAAACTGATTCTCCAGAGACGGTTCCGTTTTGGACTACCTTTACTTCCAACCAAATCGATATTGATGTTGAATCGCAATTAGGTAAAGATTATTTATCTTCTATCCTACAATCATTCACTGAAAGCAACGTTGATCTCATTCGTCTTGACGCGGCAGGCTATGCAATTAAGCGCATAGGCACCAACTGTTTTATGCTTGAAGAAACCTTCGAGTTTATTGAAGAACTTTCAACGCGCGCACGTTCGATGGGTATGCAGTGTCTAGTAGAAATTCACAGCCACTACCAAACTCAGATTGATATTGCTGCTCGTTGTGACAGCGTTTATGACTTTGCACTACCACCTCTGGTTCTGCATACGCTATTTACTAAAGATGCAAGCGCACTGGCACATTGGTTATCAATTTCACCTCGCAACTGCTTTACAGTTCTAGATACGCACGACGGCATCGGCATTGTTGACGTGGGCGCAAGCGGTGACAAGCCGGGATTATTAAACGCCGAGGCGATTAATGCGTTGGTGGAGCAAATTCACGTTAACTCTAATGGTGAGTCCAAAAAAGCAACAGGCGCTGCCGCCAATAACGTCGATCTCTATCAGGTTAACTGTACCTATTATGATGCGCTTGGCAAAGATGACTTCGCTTATTTGGTGGCGCGTGCCATTCAGTTCTTTAGCCCAGGTATTCCTCAGGTTTATTACGGTGGTTTACTCGCTGCACAAAACGATATGGAATTACTTGCTAGAACCAACGTAGGTCGCGACATCAACCGTCCATACCTAACATCTGCAATGGTTGAAGAGGCAGTGCAAAAGCCGGTCGTAAAAGGCTTAATGCAGCTAATTAACCTTAGAAACGAAAGCCAAGCTTTCAATGGCGTTTTCGACGTAAGCTACAGTAATAACACACTGGTACTTACCTGGAATAAAGACGGCGATATGGCGTCATTGACCGTCGATTTTAACAATATGAGTGCCACAGTAAACACTGTCGCTAACGGCGAAGAAAGTACGCTGTCTGTCGGTTCTTTGCTTGCCTAAACCGTAAATAGATAAGTATTTAACCTTTGTAATAGTTGTGGTTCGAAAAAGGTGCGTGTGGGTAAGTTTTCCTATACTCACCTTTTTGTTTTCCTCACATTGCGTAATACGCAGCGCCTAATGCACTTTATCGCTGCCCCTTAAATTACCTATGTTCATCATGGTAGGTTCTGCCCCAATCACATAGTTGGCGCAAAGTTGGCTCTAGCGTACGACCTAGGTCTGTAAGTGAGTATTCAACCCGTGGAGGCACTTCAGCGTACACTTTGCGATTGACCAACCCATCACGTTCTAGTTCTCTTAACTGCTGAGTAAGCATTTTCTGTGTAACGCCCTGCAAACGCCTACGCAATTGACTAAAGCGCAGCGTTTTATGGCACAAATGCCATAAAATAACGCCTTTCCACTTTCCACCAATTATTTCTAACGATACGGCTACGCCACAAACATACTGAGCCGCGTCATTTTCTTTTTCCCCAATTTTCGCTGATTTGGCATTAATAGAATCTACGGTAACAATACCGTCGTTCTTTTCTGCTTCAACCCTGGTTAAATTCGCCGTCATAGCAATTCCTTAAAAAGCAACACAGCCGTTGCTGCTCTTGTTTTTCACCAATGTAAACTTCACTAAGATAATTTAGAGAAACTAGCGACCATTTCCATTAGTATCTTTTAGGGTACTACCCTACTAAAAAGTGCATACTTGCGCAAAGTATATATATTGTCACAATGGTAGCGTTATTTTCGACCAATGGAGACAGGTATGACATCGTTTAAAGCGTTGCTAGTAGAAAAACAGGAAGATAAATCGTTCACTCGCCGTATCAAACAGCGTTCACTTGATGATTTGCCAGAGGGTACTTTGCTCATTAAGGTGCAGTATTCGTCACTTAATTACAAAGACGCCCTGTCAGCGACAGGAAATCCCGGCGTTAGCAGAAACTTTCCCCATACCCCGGGTATAGACGCTGCAGGCACAGTTGTATCCTGCGATGACAAGAGCTTCAAAGAAGGCGATGAAGTCATTGTAGCCGGCTATGACTTGGGTATGAACACGGCGGGAGGCTTTGGCGAATATATTCGAATTCCGAGCGAATGGGCGGTGGCTAAACCCGCAGGTTTATCGTTAAGGGAGTCTATGGTGATAGGCACTGCAGGTTTTACTGCTGGGCTATCTGTTCAAGGTTTAGTTGAACACGGTGTTACACCGCAAAAAGGTGATATTTTAGTAACAGGTGCAACGGGTGGTGTAGGTTCTGTCGCGGTCGCATTGCTCGCCAAAGCGGGTTACTCAGTGGTGGCGTGCACAGGGAAAAAGAAACACGAGTCATTCTTAAAAAACCTCGGAGCAAGCAAAGTAATAACTCGCGATGAGCTGTTAGAAAATAAAGAGCGCCCCATGTTGAAAGAACAATACGCGGGCGCTGTCGATACGGTGGGTGGTGAATACTTAGCGCAAGCCATTAAGGCTACGCAATACGGCGGCACAGTGACATGCTGCGGGCTTACCGCTTCTGCCGATCTAAATGTTAGCGTATTTCCATTTATCTTGAGAGGCGTTTCGTTGCTTGGCATTGATTCTGTGCAGTGCCCTATGCCGCCTAGATTGAGATTGTGGGACAAGCTTGCCAGTGAATGGAAGCTCGATTGTCTTGATGACCTTACAGAGGAAGTAAACCTAGAAGCCGTGAATGAAAAAATAGATGCCATTTTAGAGGGGCAGATCTCAGGCCGTACGTTAGTGAATTTGCAAGCATAGGCCTTGGCGTCAATTTATTCTCTCCTATTCACCATTAATAGTCGCAGGCAATAATATTGCCTGCGACTAACCTTCTCTTAATTAGAAGCCTTCCAAGACGAGTTTACCGATAGCCCGCCCTTCTTCTAAAATTCTGTGCGCTTCAATCAAGTTTTCAGCGTTAATTTTACCTAAGTGTTTTCCTACAGTTGTCTTTATTTTTCCTTCATCAATAAGTGATGCAACATGAGTAAGTAAACGACTTTGCTCAACCATATCATCAGTTTCAAACATTGAACGGGTAAACATAAATTCCCAATGTAATGACAGACTTTTTTGCTTAAGCTTTGCCACATCCAAGCTTTCTGGGTCGTCAATTAACGCCAATCTACCCTTCGGCTTCATGACTTCCACATAATCTTCAATGTATTGGTGTGTGTTGTTTAAACTCGCTACATGAGTCACTTCACCAACATTCAAGACTTTGATTTGCTCGGCCATAGGTTTACTGTGGTCAACTACGTAGTCGGCCCCTAACTCTTGCACCCAGTTTTTTGAACTTTCCCGAGATGCAGTAGCGATCACGGTTGCGCCCGTCAAACTCTTAAGTAGTTGCAACATTATTGAGCCAACACCTCCTGCTGCGCCAACGACAAGTACTACTTCGTCACTTTTTTCACTTTGCTGCTTTAGTGCAAGATGATCAAACAACAATTCATAAGCCGTAATTGTGGTTAGCGGAAGAGCCGCTGCATCGCTATCTGATAAAGACTTCGGCGCTTTTCCGACAATGCGCTCGTCAACCAACTGAAACTCGGCATTCGACCCTGATCGGGTAAGGTCTCCGGCATAATAAACTCTGTCGCCAACGGCAAACTCGGTGACATCAGCGCCAATTTCAACCACCTCACCTACGGCATCCCAGCCTATCACTTTCGCTTCGCCTTCAGGGTTAACACGCTGACGAATCTTGTAATCAACGGGGTTCACGGCAATGGCATTTATTTTAACTAATAGATCCCTGCCAGACGCGCTGGGCTTAGCGAGTTCTAAATCCATTAACGCATTGGGTTCACTAATCTCTAGTGACTGGGTATAGCCGACTGCTTTCATCATTGTGCTCTCCTTTAATTGATACGTTCATCATACTCTTGATTAATTTTGGATAAACATCACAATACAAGAAACATTATCAAATTAAATTTGAAAACCATGTTACTAGATGACCTCAACGTAGCAATAAAAGTAGCCGAGTTTCGAAATATCACCGCCGCCGCCACCCATTTAAATATGCGCACCGCTACGGCGAGTGCTGCAGTTAAACGGGTTGAGCAAGCCCTCGGCGCTGAGTTATTTATACGCACAACTCGATCGCTTAGGCTTTCCTCTGCCGGTGAGCGCTTCTTGCCAACATGTGAGCAAGCCATGGCGATGCTTGCAAATGCTAAGCAGAACTTAAAAGGCGATACTGGCGTTATTGAAGGTGAACTGCGACTAGGCTTATCATCTGACTTAGGACGAAATGTAATAGCGCCGTGGCTTGATGATTTTATGGAAGAGCATGAGAAAATAAGCGTAAAGCTCAACTTAAACGACAGCAATATCGATTTCTACCGCGATCCTATCGATTTAGCTCTGCGTTATGGTTCACCTGATGATGCAAGCGTTTACGGATTTAAAATTTGCGACGTACCTCGGTTTCTTGTCGCCGCCCCTTCTTATCTCAACAACCACGGCACCCCAGAACAATTTGAAGACTTAAAAACGCACAACGGGCTTTTTTATCAACTTCATGACAAAGTGTATAACGAATGGGAATTCGTGCGCGACGAAAAACCACTTAAGATAAAAATGCTCGGAAACAGGACAGCGAACGATGGTGAAATGGTAAGACGGTGGGCCGTAGCTGGCAAAGGGGTTGCCGTTAAATCAAGTTTAGATACCTGTGACGATATATTAAGTGGGCGTCTTGTTACATTATTGCCGGGCTACCAACCAAAACCAACGCAGCTTTGGTTAATCTGCCCGAGCCGCCAATCGATCACCCCAGCGGTTAGGTTATTAAGAGACATGTTAAAAGCGCGCTGCGCTGAATGTTTAGCGCGCCTTAAGGAAGCCGGCGTATATTGAAATCCAGCTTGGTAGAGGTACGTTAGACTTAACGTTTAGCTTTTTTGTTAAGCTGCGCGTATGCTACGTCAAAACCCGCTAATGATACGGGTAAGGTAACCTGCTGGCTTTCAGACTTCTGATATGCAACTAGCATGGTTTCACCGTTATGCAATTGCTCTAGAAGCTGGCTATCGATTTTGATAATACTTTGACATGCCTTTTCGTCACACCCAGAAAAAGGCACTTGTAAGGGCGCGAAATTATCTATTTTTACTCCGACCCCATTTTTTGTTAGCGTATTTTTAGGTAGCTTTATTTTTAAAACTGGAAAATCTTTCGAATAAGAATAATCAACATTAACGCCTAACAATACTTTAGTTGCTTTCTCATCTTTAGCAACAAGCTGGCTAAGTGTACAAACTGAAGAATCGTTGCACAGCAAACTCCAACTACCAAAATCGCTCGTTGTGACAGCCCACGAAGAAAATGAAGCGAGTATCGAACTAACTATTACTAAATATTTCACATCTACCTCTTAACAAAAATGGGGAGCTTATGCTCCCCCTATCTTATTTATTACTGCTACTTACGTTTTCTCATAAGGAAAGTGCTAAATAGCGCTCCTAGCATAAGAAACAAAATGCTGGGCGCAGGAACCTGGGTTGGATCAGGTACGAATACAGTAACCGCATTTTGGTTCATATTAATAACACCAGAGCCATCGAACGTTAAACCAGTCACAAACGCATCAGGCGTTGGTTCAAGCATATTCGAAACATCAATTCCCATTATTCTGAAGCGGTCTACGGGTGAAGTGAAGTCGTACTCTACACCTCCTGTAATATCTGTACCTGTATCTAGCCAATCCATAAGGCCATTATCCCAAAGGAATAAGTCAAACATGTTGTCATCATAACCTTCTGGCAAAAGGACTGACGCGATATTTGGGCCACTATTTACGATATAGTCATAGCCTACGGCTACATCTGGGTCGATGAAAACAAGCTCGTCTGGATCATCGATAGAAAATTCAAATTCATAGTCCGTCGGTGTTTCTGGATTAACAATTGGTAGAATCGGATTTTCTGGATTATTACCCGGTAGCACGCCGTCGCGAATAGCAAATTTCCAAATACCTGGCGTGCCCGTATTGCTATTACTTTCGTCTATATCAGCAATAGCGGCAGTTCGAGAACCAGGTACGGTAAAGAAGTTTTCCCCATCGCCGGCGTCATATCCCGCCTGAGCAGGAGTACCATTTGATGCACTGCCTGAAGTCCAGCCGATATCTTCATATCTAAACTCAACGTCAAAATTACCTGCGCCCGTGTCTTCCCTGTCAATCAACACTAACTGAAACGTGTTGGTAGGGTTACTATTTTGGTCGTAATAGCCAACATCATTCCATGTCACTACTAGCGTGTCTTCGTTCGGCGAGCCAATAAATACCCCACCGCAATCGCCACATCGAGTGTCAACGTCCCCCCAAAAGGGCGCTATCATAGGCTGACTAGAGTTTGGAAACGGTACAGGCGTATAGCTACTTACGGTGCCATTAAACGTAATATTACCGTTGTTGTTAATGAAGAATCGATCGTATGAAGTACCAAAGAAATTTACGCCGCTATCAAAACCGAGCGCTTCGTAAGAGTTAAATACGATAGGGCCCGAAGAACTATCATCGTTACTATTCATCGCTAGGTTACCAAATCCGCTTTCTGTAGAGCCTTCCCAACCGGAGAGGAGTACAGAAGCATTGGCAGTGGTACTTGAGATAGAAAATGCTAGCGCAGCACTTGCAAGCAGAGATAGTTTAAAACGCGAAGGTTTAC
Organism: Alteromonas sp. KUL150; assembly: GCF_009811475.1. Classification (NCBI taxonomy): domain Bacteria; kingdom Pseudomonadati; phylum Pseudomonadota; class Gammaproteobacteria; order Alteromonadales; family Alteromonadaceae; genus Alteromonas; species Alteromonas sp. KUL150. Next base: position 12,983 of record NZ_BLIJ01000013.1, on the reverse strand, counting down.
TCACGGGTACGTCCTTGTAATTATTGTTAATGAAATTTTTTATATGTCAGTAAAACGTTAGCAAACTCCAGGCCAAATGGTTTTACCTATAATAATCAATAACATAAACCAACTTCAATTCATAAAACAAATCATATGTAAAAGAAACTGACATCCTTGTCCTGCCTTTTAGTTGTGCTATCTCTTGTATTCAGCAGGCGCACCTTTGCCTGGTGTGCTAGCTTGAATAAACTCACGTAAGTCTTGGTTTGACTGTTTTAAGTCATCGCGACGCAGGTACATCATATGTCCGCTGCGATACCCTTTAAAGCTTAGGCGGTCTTTTAGGTTGCCACTTTGATCAAGTTGCCACATGGTGTATTTGGCGTCAAAGTAGTTAGTTGCGCCATCGTAGTATCCAGCTTGAATCATCACATTCAGATACGGATTTTGCGCCATTGCCAAACGCAAGTTCTCTCCTGTTTGGTTATTGCTTCTATCCCAAGGATGCACGTTGCCAAACATATTATATTTAATATCGGTTTTGTAATTTAACTCTTCGCGCAGGTAGTAATTAATGGCAGGCGTGAATGAATGCAACCATGATGTTAACTCTGCCCAATAATCAGGGCGATCACCAGTTTGCTTCGCGTCTATACCTAAATAACGGCTATCCAACCGGCCTAAGGTCTTCCCTTCATCTCGCAATAAATCTTTCCAGAAAAAAGCTGTGCTTACGTCTAAGTTGTTTTGAGCAATTGACGTTTCACTTAACCCTGAGTAACGCGCCATTTGTTTAAGCACATCACGCTTTTCCGCTTCGCCGATGAAGCCGCCTTTAGCCAACGCAGGAATGAGTTTATTGATGGTAAAGTCTTCGACTTCAGGAAGTAATTCAGTAAGATCTTTGTTCTGAAGTTCGGACTCAAGTTTATTGTGATACCACGCTGCAGCCGCAAAATATGGCAAGCGGTTAGCGGCTTTTACAGGCCCATTGCGCTCAATACCGATGTCGGTTGGCGACACCAAAACAACGCCGTTTAAATACATCCATTGTCTATTTTGAAGCTCCAGAGCAAGACCTGAAACACGCGTAGTACCGTAACTTTCACCAATTAAATATTTAGGAGAGCGCCAGCGATTATTGCGCGTTACAAAGGTATTCACCCACTCCGCTAAATAGCTGATATCGGCGTTAACGCCAAAGAACATTTTTTGTTGTTCGTCTTGCGACGGCATACTGCCATCGGCTTTGGGTAGTACACGGCTGTACCCTGTGTTTACCGGGTTTACAAATACGATGTCTGCCACATCTAAAATAGAATAAGGGTTAGTTTGAACACCATAGGGCTGAACAGGATAACCCTCATCGTCAATATTAAGAATACGAGGGCCAGTGTACGCTACGTGCATCCATACTGAGGCAGATCCAGGGCCACCATTAAAGGAAATAATAAGCGGGCGCTCCGTATTCTCTTTAACGTCAGTTCGCTGATAGTACGTGTAGAATAAGGTAGCAACCGCTTCGTCTTTACTATTCCATACGGGTTGCGTACCTGTAGTAGCACTGTATTTCACGCGCTTGCCAAGAATTTTAGTTTCGTGTTCTGTCACTACACTGCTATCAATTTTCATAGCGCGAGCGTGTGCTGAGGGGCTTCTCTCATCTTCAGAAGCACTCGCGTTCAAAGTTACAAAAGCAAGCATAGCGGCCATTAGCCAGGGCAGCGCTTTATGTTTGTTATCATCGTGGCGAAATGACACAAGTGATGTTACTAGGTTTAAGGCTTGTTTATTCATCATTACTCTTGTCTTTGTGTGTCGTTAGTTTTATCGTTTTAGTATTCTTAGAGCCTGCCAACCTGTAACTTATACAGATGAGCAACACACCCTAGTCAGACTATAGCGCTGTTTGTACGACAGCTTAGCAATCAACGACAAAACCACCAATTTCTTCGATACATTTCTGTAACACGGGCTACGTTTTATCAATATTTTCAGGTCCGTTATCGTTTATATGTGCAATGAGGTCTGGGAAAAACGCTAAAAACCTCGCCTCTATTTCCTGTTGGTGTTTGCCTATATCGTCTACAGCATTATGGAAAGTATTGGGAAAACGAATGCGTTTGGCGACAACAGAAATCGCTTTGGCAATGCCTTCTTCTCCAGCATAATCCTCAAACCAATCATGGGTTATCATATGCCCTACACTGTGCTGCATCGTTCTTGGCATGGTAGGCAACCGCTGTTCTAACAAAGCGAAGCTTTGCTCGCGAAAATCATCGAAACATTGGGTTGAAAATTTTGTCCAGTGTTTAATGAGTAGATGGTCGAAATAGATATCCAATGCTACAGGGGCAAAGCGCCGGCGACTTTTATCGAATAGCACCTTTGCAGCTAAAACGCTCTCGTGACTATCGGTGAATCGATCAACTTCGTAGTGATTTTTAAGGCCTAGCTGAACTGCGTTTCCAAATCTGTTGATATCCACGCCTCGCCTAAAATCTCCCAATAAGTTACCAAAATGAGAATCTGCGGTTGGTCGTGCCAGGAAAAGGTGAGCTAGGTAGTTCATTTTGTAATTTAAGGGCCTCTTTTTTAAGTTGTAAGGGCTTGTAGGTATCAAGTAAAATCACGCTTCGATCAGAAACGTTGAATGTGGGCTCGCCGAAACGTAGGTTGCCAGATGCCAAATTCAAATGTTACTGAAACATCGTAGCACTTAAAATTGAGTTTCAACATGTCTGTAATTTCCACCTCTGAAGTCACCTCACTACTTACTCCAGTTAACGCTTTTTTGCACTGCGAAACCCCACAGTCGTGGATAGACGAAGCCCAAAAAGAAGAAAACCTTCGCGTCATCCTTACCGATCACTTGATTTGCGAATTGAAAGCGGCTCAGTCAGCCATGTACTTGCTTCGCCGCTACGTTGCTGATGAGGAAACAAGTAAAGTGCTTTTAGGCTGGTTAAAACCCTATGAGGACTTCACGTATAGACATGAAGGCGATTGGCAGTCGCTTAACACTAAGCACCTTTCAAAAAGCGTTTTTGACGTTAAAGGGCTTGAGCCTTTCAAAAAAGATATGCTAGATAAAATGGTGATGCTAATAAAAGAAGAGCTACATCATTTTTATCAAGTGCTAGAGATTATGCACGAACTGGGCTTTGAATATAAATCGGTAACGTCTAGTCGTTACGCCAATGGCTTACTACGTCACGTACGCACCTACGAACCTGAAAAGCTTGTCGACAAGCTTATTTGTGGCGCCTATATTGAAGCCCGTTCTTGCGAACGCTTTGCGAAGCTCGCTCCCTTTGTGTCTGAAGATTTAGGCAAGTTTTACGTTTCATTATTACGCTCTGAAGCCAGACACTTTGAGGATTACCTCACGCTTGCTGGACAAATATCCGACACGGATATCACTGAACGTGTAGCTCACTTCGGTCACGTTGAAAAATCGTTGATAGAAAGTGACGACAAAGAGCTTCGTTTCCACTCTGGGGCGCCGAATATCAACTAGCCATTTAGAGGTGCTCATAAATTAAACTATTTATATTGACGCCTCTGACTTTCTGCTGCACACTGAATTTGTAAACGTATTGTTAATGGCAGTTCTTTAGCGCTTGCCGCTGTGTCCGAGTTTATTTGTATTCTCGGCTAATTCGTGTGTTTTTACTGCCTCACAACAATCTTCTAATAATAATGTTGGTGAACAAGGCAGGACCTTATGATTTTAAATCACTTAATTGGTATTTACACTCATCCAAGAGAAGAGTGGCAAACCATTGATACCAAGCACGAAACCTATTTTTACGCGCTTACTCATATTGCATTTATAGCACTCATTCCCTCACTTGTAGCTTACTACTCCAGTGCCCACACCGGCTGGAGTATTGGTGCAGGTGACATCATACGACTTAGCGAAAATACCGCCATTATGATGGGCATAGGCATGTATTTTGGCTTGATAGCCGGAGTAGTAGCATTAGCGGTACTTATTCATGAACTCGCTAAAGCTTTCGATGCTACGCCAACGTACACGCAATCGTTAGAGTTAGCAGCCTATACAGCTACACCGCTGTTTATGGTGGGTTTTGCGGGTCTATATCCTGAGCTATGGGTAGTGATGACAGCTTTGTTGGTCGGCATAAGCTACTCGGTATACCTACTTTACTCTGGCGTTCCAATTTTAATGCACATGCCGGAAGATAAAGGCTTTATTTATTCAAGTTCAGTGGTGACATGCGGTCTGGTGTTACTGGTTATCCTAATGACAGGTTCTGTATTGGTATGGGGGCTTACTGGTGGACCGGTATTCGTTCACTAGCGTCTTCTTAAAAGATTAAACCATTTAAAAAGCCGCTTCTAAAAGCGGCTTTTTTGTGAACACTGCTTATCTAAAAGCTAATGCAATACTAATCAGCGGCATCCATGTTGTGCACATCAAGATTACTTAGCTCCGCCTGTACAACCGGCGCTTTTCTCGATTGTTCACCGCGAGACAAGTCGATACGTTCAAGATACGCTTGATCGATATCTGCAGTAATATAATTTCCATCAAAAACAGACGTTTCAAAACGCTGAATGGTTTCGTTCTCTTCGCGAACTGCATCTACTAAATCAGAGATATCTTGGAAGATAAGGCCATCTGCTTGAATAAGCTCTGCTATTTGGTCGATTTCACGGCCATAAGCAATAAGCTCATTAGCCGATGGCATATCGATACCGTAAACATTCGGGAAGCGAATTTCCGGCGCGGCTGACGCAAAGTACACTTTCTTCGCGCCTGACTCACGAGCCATTTCGATAATTTGACCTGATGTAGTACCACGTACGATTGAGTCATCAACAAGTAATACGCTCTTGCCTCTGAATTCAGATGAAATTGCATTTAGCTTGCGGCGTACTGACTTTTTACGCATGGTTTGGCCGGGCATAATAAAGGTACGGCCAATGTAGCGGTTCTTTACAAAACCTTGTCTGTATGGCAATTCAAGGGTGTTGGCTATTTGAAGCGCTACGTCCATCGATGTTTCAGGAATAGGAATAACCACGTCGATATCCAGGTCTGCCCATTCCCGTTTGATTTTTTCACCCAGTTTACGGCCCATGTTTACGCGCGACGCGTACACTGAAATACCGTCGATAAAACTGTCGGGGCGAGCGAAATAAACAAACTCGAATATGCACGGCGAAGTTACCGGGTTTTCAGCACATTGTCTGGTGTGAAGCTGACCTTCTTCAGTAATAAATACCGCTTCACCTGGCATAACATCACGAACAAACTGAAAGCCTACCGCATCAAGCGCTACGCTTTCGGAGGCTACCATCCATTCTTCGCCTAGCTCGCTCATACGCTTACCTAGCGCTAGAGGGCGAATACCGTGAGGGTCACGAAACGCAACGATACCTTGGCCAATAATGGCTGCTACTACTGCATAGGCACCACGAATTTTTTTGTGAACCTTCGTTACGACTTCAAAAATATGTTCAGCACTTACACTTAAACCCGCAACTTGCTGCAGTTCATGAGCAAGAATGTTAAGGAGTAATTCAGAGTCTGAGGTAGTATTAATGTGACGGCGAGCAATGCGGAATACTTCTTCTTGCAACTCGTGGGCATTAGTTAGGTTGCCGTTATGAGCAAAGGCAATACCAAACGGTGAGTTCACATAGAATGGTTGTGCTTCTGCCGAGCTAGACGTCCCAGCCGTTGGATAACGCACGTGACCGATACCCATATTGCCTGACAATCTTTTCATATGGCGTGTATGGAAAACATCTCGAACCAAGCCATTTGCTTTGCGCAAATTAAACATATTTTGGTCGATAGTCATTATGCCTGCGGCATCTTGTCCTCGGTGCTGAATAACCGTCAGACCGTCGTACAGCGACTGAGCTACGGGCGTTTTACCAACTATTCCGACTATACCACACATGTGCGTTACCTATTTCAAGCGGGATTTAAGAAACTGGAGGAGTCTTTCACATAGCTGAAAAACCACTCAATGATGACACCAAACTCGGGAATGAGTACCGACGCTTGCCACCATGCTGCTGAGGCTGCGCGAGTAAAGGTATCCATAAAAAAGAGCAATGCGCTAACTATCAAAACGCCACGCAATGCACCAAAAACTATGCCTAAGACACGATCGGTTCCTGACAGCCCCGTGGCTTGTACCAACTGGCTGATTACGTAATTTATCATGCCGCCGAGGATAAGCGTTGCGACAAAGAGCGCGGCAATAGCTGCGCCATTTTTTAAATAGGGGTCGTCAATGGCTGTAAAATAAATGGCGAGGTCTGCGTAGAAATTGCTTGAAATAAAGAGTGCAGCAAACCATACCACTAACGAGATGGCTTCTTTAACAAACCCTCTGATTAGGCTTATTAAGGTAGATACCGCAATGATACCCAGTATGGAAAAGTCTACCCAGTTCATCGTCTCTTTATTGCGTTGATGTTGCTTTTTGTGATGAAGCAACGAGCCTTTGGCGAGATGGCGCGCATTCTAACAGAAGATAGAAATATTACTAGTCTGTAATACGAATCAATAAAGGTAAGAATACGCGCTACTCTACTTTGAACGTTGTAACTTTGCCTTTAAGGCTCGTGAGCTCTTTTAGATGAGGTAGTGCCGACTCTAGCTTGTTTTTATCTAGATCAGGACCAACAAAAACTTTATTAAGCGGCCCAGAGCTAGTCTGAATTTTACGGCTAAAGGCCCTGTAGCCTGCCCTTTCGAGTTTGGCTAACAGCGCTTTAACATTTTTCTCGTGACGAAAGCTTCCCAGCTGAATAACCCAACCCGCATCGTCATCTGCCGCCGCGCCTTTGTTATCAATCACAGTTTGGCTGGCGAGGTTATCCTGCTCTTCGAAAACTTTTTCTTTTGGCGCCTGAGTAACACTGGCACCTGAATCCTCATCACGTGACGACACCATAGGCTCATCGTCTATGGCGGTTTCATCTTCTATTTCAACCGCAGGAACTGCCGCTTTTGCCACTCGTTCCGATGGAAATGGCTCGGGCTCTACAATAGGCTTCTTTGGTGGATTAGCGGGTACAGAAACAAATGGTTCTCTGTTAGTTTGCTTTTTGCCATCAAGAAAGTCTGGTAAAAAAATGACCGCTAGGGCAACGACAATGATCGTACCCACAAGTCTATTCTTTAATGCCGATGTCACTGTGCTCTCCTGCTTGAATACACGTTTTTCTCTACAATGCGCGTGTTAGTTATGCTCAGCAAGCACGTCTGCTACGGTAACGAAAGAACCAAAAACGAGAATAAGTTCGCCAGTTTGATAATCTGCAAGCGCGCGCTGATATGCCGAGGTTACGTTTTTAAACGTCTTTATATTCTCTATGGTTGTACCAGCATTAACAAGTGCATTTTCAAGTACTTCTGCACTGCAGCCTCGAGGGCCGCTTGTTGACGACACATACCAATCAGCATTAAGCGCAGAGAGTGGCGCTAAAGTTTCTGCAATTGACTTATCTTTAAGCATGCCCACGACGATACGCATTTTGCTTACATCATAACGATTTAGCCAATTCTGCATGGCCGTCGTTGCCTGCGGATTGTGAGCAACATCCACCACAACGAGAGGCGACTCACTGATCGTTTGCTGACGTCCTGGCATCGTGGTATTTTCAATAATGTTTCTTACCACACTTTCTTCGGGTAGCAAGTCTAGCAATTCTAGCGCAGCCAACGCTGTACTCGCATTTTGAAGTGGAATTTTAGGATAAGGTAGCGAGGCGAAGCTACTGCTCTTTCCTTTCCAACTCCACTCACTGTAATCACTTGCCACTTCCGTTACAAAGTCTTGTGTTGCCCAGCGTACGTTCGCTTGCAATTCATTAGCCACATCATAAAGCGACGATGGAGGGAACAGTTCACCCACTACTGCACTGCCGTTTTTGCGCATAATGCCCGCTTTTTCGCGAGCGATTTTTTCCCGGGTATTGCCAAGCCAATCCTGATGGTCAAGGTCGATTGTGGTAATAACGGCGAGATTGGGATCAATAATGTTAGTGGCGTCCAAACGCCCACCTAAGCCAACTTCAAGAATCACCACATCTACAGCCCATAACTGCATCATTTTCATTGCAGCCAGCGTACCGAACTCAAAGTACGTCAAGGTGATAGGCTCACCACCCGTGTCCTTTCGTGCGTTTTCAACAAACTCAAAAGCATCTACAAATTCATTGGCAGGCGGTAACTCGCCGTTGTAACGCACCCGTTCACGGTAATCGATTAAATGTGGTGAGCTGTACACTGCAACACTTTTGCCTTGCGATAGCATGGCTTGCTCAAGCAAGCGACACGTGGTGCCTTTACCATTTGTGCCTGCTACGGTAATAACCAGCGATTGGCTAAGCGATAGTGCCATGGCATTGGCAACCGCTTTCACTCTGTCTAGCCCCATATCGATGGCGCTAGGATGAATTGATTCTAGGTAGGATAGCCACTGGCTCAAGCTTTTTTGCGAAGTTGAAGACACAGAAGTGTCTTGTTCGTTTTCCGCTGAGCCAGTATTTAAATTGTTTTCGTTATTCACTAATTTTTATGATGCAACTTAACCAACAGGCTGTGTAATCTATCACGCATATCTCTGCGGTCAACAATCATATCAATTGCGCCTTTCTCAACAAGGAATTCACTGCGCTGGAAACCCTCAGGCAGCTTTTCTCTTACTGTTTGTTCGATAACACGAGGACCCGCAAAACCGATAAGCGCTTTCGGCTCTGCCACATTCACGTCACCAAGCATTGCCAGACTTGCTGATACACCACCCATCGTAGGGTCGGTAAGCACACTGATGTAAGGCAGGCCTTTTTTGCTCATTTTAGCCAGAGCTGCAGATGTTTTAGCCATTTGCATCAACGACATAAGCGCTTCTTGCATACGCGCTCCGCCACTTGCACTGAAACAAATGAGTGGCATGTCGTTTTCTAAGCATGCATTAACAGCCGCAACAAAACGTGCACCTACCACCGATGCCATTGAACCGCCCATAAACGCAAACTCAAAACAAGCGACGACCACAGGCATGCCTTTCAGCTTCCCCTGCATTACCACTAAAGCATCTTTCTCGTTTGTCGCCTTTTGTGCAGCAACGATACGGTCTTTATAGCGCTTAGAGTCTTTAAACTTTAGTACGTCTTGAGGTTCATGCTCGGCACCCAATTCTACGCGATCGCCATCGTCTAAAAACGCATCAATACGACGGCGTGCCGTAATACGCATATGATGATCACACTTAGGGCAAACTTCCTGAAGTTTTTCCAGTTCGCTTTTGTACAACACAGCTTGGCAAGAACCACATTTTGTCCAAATACCTTCAGGTACATTACCTTTGTGTGATGTTTGCGTGCGCGGGAGAATTTTTTGAATCCAGCTCATGGAAATTGAATCCTTTGTTTTTGTTTGCCGACCATGACGATTAATATTTGTTCATACTTGAGGCCAACAACACATTAAATTTTTAAGTTCCATGCTGTATTACAAAGAAAAAATACGTAATACAACAGAACAGCTACCTAATATAGCGCGCTATTAGACCACAATACAACGAAATGGAAAAAACAAAACTGGTCTTAGAAGTTGGCGGTCGGGATTAGTGACGCTTACCTCTGTTATTCCTGCATTTAAATTAGTATATAAAGGTATCAGTATGTACTGGCTTAAATAGACGTCTCTAGCATTTAGCCTTTGGAAACTGGTTAACACCTGAATGACGCTCAAAAGATAGTTGCCTTTGGCCGCTTTCAACAAAATGCTTAAGTGCGATATCGATTTTATCTTTAAGAGAAGTGAAACCAGAACGAATAACGAACACTAAACTCACCCGACTAATAACATTAGGCGACTGATAAAACTCTGTAGAACAGAACTTCGGGTCAAACATGACTGAACGGGCATTGTGTTCATTCATTATCGCAAAGTCACAGCGTCCTCTCGACAGCATCATAGCCATTGTAGATTGGCTACTTGAGTCAACCCTATCAATATTATTTTCTTCCCTATCAAAATACGGTGTTAAGGCAGGATAAACAAAACCGTATCGTGTACAGATACTCGAGGATACGTTCTCCTCTGGAACAAATGGTCCTTCGAAATTTGTAGTGGAGTAGATATAACTTTCATGCTTAATCAACTCTTCGCTAAAGAGAAAGCTGCTCGGTTTACTTATCCAACTTTCGGAAGATAAAAACAAGTCTACGGACGACGACTTTAATAAATCTTCACTTCTAGCGCGATTTGAATCTAAATAGACGACGCGAAACTGACTTGATAGTTCATCAGCATTAAAAAAATCGACAACGACGCCTTGGTAGCTCTTTGCGCTCTCATCATAGTACAAATAAGGAGCTGAGCCGGGTGTGTTAACGGCAAAACGCACGCTAGGGATATGACCTTGTGTATTAGCACGGCAGTAAAATGTCGTTAGACACAGTAACGAGCAAAGTAGTGTTAAGCTGAAGTGAAAAATAGGCACATTACCTCCTTGTATATTTATCGACAGCGCATTATGAACGAACCACTAAAATCACGATTATACGTCGGTTTACTTCACCATCCTTACTCCCCTGCAGAACACTAAAAAAAGCATAATGCTTAAAACCCTTGGGGTAGCTTCACACAATCTATTAGCGTGCTAAATCATGTCAATTTGGCAAAAACAAAGGTCCTAAAGGCCCTTTGGGCAAGTCATGCTCCTCAGGATAAGTTACGTCAACCAAATACAAACCGTTTGGCTTAGCCGTTGCAGCTGATTTACTTCTGTCTTTTAGACTTAGCAAGTGTGCAATCCAATTAACATCTTGCTCCCCTGCACCAATTTCAACAAGCGCACCGGTAATGTTGCGAACCATGTGGTGTAAGAACGCGTTTGCCCGAATATCAATAATGACATAGCGGCCTTGTCGGCTCACGCTCACATCGGTAACGTTTCGAAATGGCGTTTTACTCTGGCATAGCGCTGCGCGAAATGAGGTAAAATCTTGCTCTCCCAATAACGCCTGTGCAGCAAGGTGCATTTTCTTTTCGTCTAGCTCACGATGAATGTGCGTAACACCTGAGTGCAAAATAGCGGGACGCATTTTTGCGTTGTGAATGACGTAACGATAGCGACGATGAGTAGCAGAAAAACGCGCGTGAAAGTCATCACTGACGTTCTTCGCCCAGGTAACAGCTACAGAATTAGGTAGGTTCGCATTTACACCGAGCGTCCATGCGCGTTCGGAGCGAGGAGCATCACAATCGAAGTGAACCACCTGCCCTGTGGCATGCACACCTGCATCGGTTCGCCCGGCACATTGCACCTCAATGGGTTGATTGGCCACTGTCGACAGTGCCTTTTCGAGATGTTCTTGAACACTGGGAACTTCGCGCTGGCGTTGCCAGCCGTAAACTGCCGCACCATCGTATTCAATCCCTAAGGCAATTCGCCCCATTTACATTACCCCTTCGCTAAAAAGGCGCTAAGTTTAGTCATCCTGTGGGCAACATGCAATGCCACATATGCGTAAAAAACACTAACGGAATGACCCGTTACCGCGCAGTAACTTAAACAAAAACAGCCTGCGTTAAAAAGGCAGGCTGTTTATTTATTTCAAAAAGTAACGCTCAAACGCTAAACGATTTTTGCTAGTATTGACTCAGCTTCCTGCTTTTGTTCTTCGCTACCTTCATTCATTACTTCTTCTAGCAACTCTCTTGCTGCCTCTGCATCATCCATTTCAATGTAAGCACGAGCTAAATCAAGGTTTGCGTTTTGGCCTGCATCTTTATCGATATCTATAACCGTATCGTCATCAGAAACGCCGGTAAAATCAGATAAACTCACGTCAAGATCAAGCGCCTGACTGTCAGGATCAATAGCATTTGCATCGTCACCGTCATCTAAGAGCGATTCTACATCGAGGAAATCTTGTGACGCAGAGCTCGTCTCTCCTTCATCATCTGACTCTATGTCGCTCAACAATGCAGCAAGGTCAAGGTCAGGATTATCTAGCTTAAGTTCATCACCGTTATCGTCAGCTGCAGGGTCGTCTACTACTGGCTCACTTTCCTCAATCTCTGATGGCGTGGCTATGTCTAGATCATCTGGAATCTCAAGCTCGTCTAACTCCTCTGCCCCTTCATCCTCATCTAACTCAAAGAGCTCGCTGTCATCACTTTGCTCAAGTTCGAACGTTTCGTCATCTTGTTCGAGCTCAAGTCTCGCATCAGCATCCTCGTCTTGCTCAAGTTCGAACGTTTCGTCTTCACCGTCGTCTTGTTCAAGATTAGCGGTTTCTTCTACTTCATCACTAGAGGCATTCGCTTCAACGCTAGTTTCTTTCAGAGAATCATGGTTATCTTCTGCATCACTTACTAGTTCGCTAGAATCCATCACATCGTCAGACTCTAGGCTTTGAAGTAACTCATCGAATTCCGCACTGTCTAAATCGTCAAGAATTTCGTTGTCGTCAACAGTGTCATCATCAGAAGCAGAGAGCCAATCATCAAGTCCGGGGACATCGTCTAATTCTTCAAAATCTTTATTGGCACTTTTTTGAGAACTATCTTCTTCCGATAGCGCCTCATTTTCAGAAGACGTTTCTTCTTCGTTATCTTCACTGTCAATAACGCCATCAATTTCTTGTTCTAACTCGAAGCTTTCGATTTCGTCGAAAGCGTCATTCAGAAGACTGTCGTCATATTCATCATCGCTACTCGATTCTTCACTAGATAGAGACTCTTCAGACCCCATTGAAGTGTTTTCATCCGTCGAATCTGTATTCTCTTTTAATGCTTCTTCTGCTTGAAGTTCTTCATCCACACCCATTTGACTAAACGATGGAATATCATCCATCATTTGCTTTTCAAACGCTTCAATAGCGTCATCAAGGGGGTCTTCAGAAGTTAAAGCACTTTCGTTTGCCTCAGCGTTAGCGTCACTATCGTTTTCGTCTTCATCGGCAGGCGCTATTTCTGATTCTGCATCGGA
>NZ_BLIJ01000012.1:0-13460 GCF_009811475.1 Alteromonas sp. KUL150 | reverse complement strand
GCAGGCTCTTGCTCTGCTTCCGTTCCAAACTCACTCTCTGATTCTGCTTCAGGGGTAACTTCTGGTACTTCCTCAACATCGAGCTCTGTTTCTGGCTCTATCTCAGCTTCGCTCGATAGCTCGTTTTCATTGGCAGCCGCTATTTCTGACTCAGCCTCGGGCTCAAACTCTAGTTCAGGTTCTGGCAGTGAATCCACCTCGGCTTCAAGCTCAGGCTCTTCTTCGATTTTAGTTCCAAGGTCAACTTCAGGCTCTGTGTCAGAGGTAAGCTCTGGTTCTTCCATCTCAGAACCAAGTTCTGATTCCGGCTCTGATAAGTCTTCATCTCCCGACTCGATTTCTGCCTCTAATTCAGACAGTAACTCGTCGGTTAACTGCTCTACGTCACTACTGCTTTTCGACTCTTCAGCTTCCAATTCAGCAAGTAGCTCGTCGGTTAAAGGATCACTGAAATCGTCTTCCTCTTCCTCGTCGACTCCATCAGAAATATCGTTATTCGTGTCTTCAAGGGAATCGGCCTCCGGACTAACTACAGGCTCACCTTCAAGCTCAGCTTCAAGCTCGGCGAGTAACTCGTCAGTGAAAGGGTCATCAAAATCTTCGTCATCATCGGGTTCAGCTACAGATTCAGGTGAAGTATCGTCGTCTTCAAAATCGCTGTCGTCGTTCTCTTGTTCTGATTGTAATTCCGCTATAAGCTCGTCAGAGAGGGGATCGCTGAAGTCCGAATCAACCTCAATCTCTTCTTCAAGCAAATCGTCTAAATCATCGGTTATGGCGTCAAGGCTTTGAATTGACTGAGGTGACGGCGCTGATGTTGTTATTTCATCTTCAAAGTCATCATCATCATCTTCTTCTTCGCCTAATCCACCCATCATTTCTATTTGTTCAATCTCGTTGAGCAGATCGTCGGTGATTTTATCGATTTCTTTGTTTTGCTGATTAATCTCGTCATCGAGCTTACTCAACATGTCTTCATTAATGAGTTCATCGTTACTGTCTAACTCATCGGTAAGACCGGCATCAACACCATGCTCTTCCAACAAATCATCAATGCTAATCTCGGGCTTTTCGTCCTCATCCTCTATAGTAGGGAGCGAGGGTGAGATTTCATTTGGCTCAGCGTCATCAGTAAGCTCTTCAACAGAACTGGCAAGCAACGCGTCTATGTCGTCCTCATCAACATTTTCAGATTCAGAGGTACCATTAACCTCGTTTAAGATATCGTCAGGGTTAATTTCCTCTGACTCATCTATCTCAGCTTTGCTTTCCTCATCAGTGCCTTGACTTTGGACATTATCAAGTAAATCATCAATATCGAAATCATCATCGTCACCTGCGTTTTCAGCACTCGCTGAATCTGAGGCCTGCTCGCTATCGCTATCACCACTCTCTTCAAAAACATCGTCGTCGCCCGATAAGTCGAAACCTTCCAGATCATCCGCGTCATTTTCGTTTAGCACCTTGTCTGATAAGTCATCGTCATCAAACAAACTGTCAAGCTCACTTTGGTCAAGCTCATCATCACCAGCTTCAAACAAATCGTCATCATTGTCTGGCACTAGCATATCGTCTTCTAGGTCTGCAAAGGACTCAAGCTCGTCATCTAAGCTCTCTTCTAAGTCGGAGGTGAGTACATCGTCTAGAAGGTCATCGTCATTGAATAAGTCGTCGTCAGATAATTCTGCTTTTTCATCTAAATCTGGCGCTAGAGCACTTGAAAGGTCGCCGATATCAGCATCAGGTACAGGTATATCATCATCATTAGCCGTTATTGTGGGTCCAGCTGATGGCGCCTCTTCAGGTTTGCTGTTGCGTTTAAGCAACCACATGATCAAACCGCCAACGAGTAGCAACGACAAAAATGCAGAGCCAATAATAAGACTCAGTGGGCTTGTTAACGTGGTCAAGAACGATGATTGCTTTTCTGCTTCACGCTGAGCTTGCTCAGCCTTGATCATATCTAGCAACTCTTGCTGAAGCGCTACTTGCATATCAAGCTGTGCTTTTACGTCACCTTCAACCTGCCCTCTTAACGTTTCTAGCTCGCCATTAACTGCTTCAACGCGTTCATACAAACGTCTATTTTCATTAAGAATGGCTTCTACATTTTCAAGAGATGCAGCAAACTGCATGCGCAGTTCATCAAACTGACGATTTTGCTCCTGATCTAAACGGGTGATCTTTTGTTCAATGTCGGTTTGAGTCTGGGTGAGGTCTTGCTGGTTAACTAACGGAGAAGCCGGTTTGATGTTCCTTACGCTGCTACCAGGCTTGTTAAGCATTTCAGCAAATGCTCTTTCGTCCTGCTCAGCGCGCATTTGGGCTTTTTGCTTATCAATTCTTGCAATGTAGCGCTCTGAAGGAAGCTTAAGCACCGCGCCATCGACCAATAGATTTAAATTACCGTTTTCAAATGCGTTAGGATTGAGCTCGTAGATGGCTGTCATAACCTGATATACACTCAGATTATTATTTTGACGGTAGCGTTCCGCTATTCGCCAAAGTGTGTCGTTGGCGTCAATAGGGCCGTATTCCAGCCCGGAAAACTGATCGGTAGCGTCCTTTGGACCTTTTAAGAAGGTAGCGCGTTCTTGTGCATCTACTGTAGTTACAGGGCAAGACAAACAAAGTGTGAGTAAAAGTAAGCCCGTCAAATGCAATTTCATAGCAATCCTATATGCCCTCAAGCGTCTTGACCACCCGTATGTTTGGGCGGATTTTCTAGCCAATCAGTACGGAAGAAAACATTGGCTTTTATTTTTATTCTAAAGCTACCTTGAAACCATCTCGCCAAGCTAGCGTTTTGCAGTTATTGCGACCTTAGCAGTAAGATTTATTTGCGCTTTTTTAGTGTTCTTACATTTTGTCTAAGTGTCTGACTGACGATTGTTTTTAACGTTAATTTATTCCTAACCTTACAAACTATAAACCAGTTATGAAGGGTGATCTAGTTAGACAGAAGTATTGCTCTGTAACAATGTTTAAATTTTCCCAATTCATTGTCGTTTTGTTACGTCAAAATCCGACCTTTCGTTAACTATCGGCAAGCACAGAAAAATGTTTACCTTTTCCTGTGCTTATCCGATTAACCAGAGGCGAAGCCTCTATGAAACATTTATAAGTAATCGCGAATAAGTGTTTCAGCAATTTGAATGCTGTTTGTTGCTGCACCTTTGCGAATATTGTCAGACACAACCCACAGGTTTAAACCACAAGGGTGAGTAATGTCATTTCTAATCCGCCCTACATGAACAATGTCATTGCCGCTAGCACTGCTAACTTGCGTTGGGAATTGCTCATTGCCGTCGTAAACTGTTACGCCTGGCGCATCGGCTAAAAGCTCTTTAACATGCTGCGCATCTATTGGCGAACGCGTTTCTAAGTGAATGGCCTCTGCATGTCCGTAGAACACAGGTACGCGCACTGCAGTGGCGTTTACCAAAATGCTTTCGTCACCCATAATCTTTTGGGTTTCCCACAGCATTTTCATTTCTTCTTTGGTGTAATCGTTGTCTTGGAAAACGTCGATTTGAGGAATAACGTTAAAGGCAATTTGGCGACTAAATGATTCTGGCTTTACTTCACGTGCGTTTAGCAAACCTGCGGTTTGTTTAGCCAGTTCTTCCATGGCTTCTTTACCTGCACCAGACACTGATTGGTAGGTACATACGTTAATACGGTCAATGCCAACGGCATCTTGAATAGGTTTAAGTGCAACCAACATTTGAATGGTTGAGCAATTTGGGTTCGCAATAATGTTTCTATTGCGAAACTCTGCCAGTGCATGGGCGTTAACTTCTGGCACTACAAGTGGGATATCTGGCTCGTAACGAAACTCTGAAGTATTGTCGATTACAATGCAGCCTTCTTCTGCAGCTAGCGGAGCAAATTTTGCTGAGATACTTCCACCGGCTGAGAAAAAACCTAATTGCACTAATGACCAGTCGAAATCATCAGCATCTAATACTTCAATGTCTTCGCCTTTAAACGACACGGTACTACCTGCTGAACGTTTACTGGCAAGCGGATACAAACGGTTTACCGGAAAGTCTCGCTCTTCTAATAGTTCAATCATGGTTTGGCCCACTAAACCTGTGGCGCCAAGTACCGCTACGTCAAACGCTTGCGACATAATGCTTTATGCTCCTAATAAGAAAATATCTAAACCAGACTAACGGAAAAGCCTAGTTTGGTGAATGTGTTTTGAATTTGTTTGCTGGTGTTCTTTGGCAATTGTAACGTATAGGCGCTGCACTCGCGACGAACTCTGTATTGCTTGCGCAGTGCAGAAAACGTATTCGCAATGTGCCTATCTGGCATTTCATCATGGCCTGACGTTAACGCAAACGCGTTTCGCGTTATTTCATCGTCAATGGCTACGTCATACACGTGATGAAACACAGTAATTAGATCATCAACCGACAATCGCGATGCCTCTGGCGATGCTAACTCAGCGTTTATTGGGTTGGTCTTATCTAAAAAGTCGCTGAGCGCTTTATCTGGTGCTGTACCTACTACCTCACAAATTTGCTCGTAAATCATTTGTGTACCGCGCACTTTGCCTTCTACAGAATGACCCGCAATATGTGGCGTAACGAACCAAACGTGGTCAAATAACCCTGTGTTTATAGCAGGTTCGTTATCGAACACATCAAGCACCACAGTTGGCGCCTGTTCTTGTTGAAGTAAGTTAAGTAGTGCCTCTTCATCTATAACCTCGCCACGGCATGCATTGATAAGCAGCTGGTCAGGTGTTAATGCTTCAAGAAAAGTTTGGTCGATCATCTGATAAGTGGGATAGTCGCCGCCTTTAATGAAAGGCGCATGAAGCGAGACAACGTCGCACGTTGCAATTTGTGCTAAATCTACAAACGACTGACCGTTGTGCTGTGTTTTACCAGTACTTGCTAACGCTTGCTGTAACGGAGGGTCGTACAAGCAGTGTTTAACGCCAATTGCCGTTAAAATTTTTGATAGTGCAGTTCCTACATTGCCAGCACCCACTATTCCCACTGTCGCATTGTATAAATCAAGCTTTTGAGCTTTTTGGGCGTGCAGCAAAACACTGAGTACATACTCGGCCACCGCGACGGCATTACAGCCCGCTGCGCTGCTATGTGCAATACCCATGCTGTCCAAATGCGCTTTATCTAAATGATTAGTGCCCGCCGTTGCCGTGGTAACAAATTTAACCTTGTTAGCGCTTTTCAGCAGTTCAGGAGTAACCTTAGTAGTAGAACGCAGTGCAAGAATATCTACATCGCGCAGCATTTCAGGCACAAGAGATTGCCAAGCATAGGTTTCAACATCACCTACGCTGTTGAGGTAATCTGTGCCAAAAGGAATGGTATCTTCAAGAAGTATTTTCATGGCGCTAAGTGTACCTTAACTTAGGCTTTTAGTAACCCAGCGCCATTGATTTATCTTGTCTGTAATTTGTTTGATTTACGTCATTTAATACAGGTTTGGCCGCAACATTTAAGAGACGCCCGAAGTTCATACAATCTTTTAAAACGGGAACTCTAAAAGCAATAGCGCTTAAGCTCGTGATATTAGATAACGTTAACTTTAAATAGTTACTTGTCGTATCCAGGGAAGCGACGCTCAACACGACGTTTAATACCTGGCCATGCAAGGGAACCACCCGCCTGTTTGGTAACTTGATCGGCCTGTGTTCGAATGCCATCTAGAATTGCTGAATGAATTGGAATAAGCGGTTTGCCTGTGGCCTGCGCTTTTAACTGAATTTCACAGGCGCGCTGCATAATAAACATAAACAAAAAGGCATCTGGAATATTATCAGCACAGGTTAAAAGCCCATGGTTACGCAAAATCATAAACTGGGTATCACCCAGGTCGCGCACTAATCGTGCTTTTTCGTCAGGATTTAACGCCACGCCTTCGTAAGCATGATAAGAAAGTGATGCCAGCGGAAAAAGCGATTGCTGCGAGTATGGCTGTAACCCGTCCTCTAAAATGGAAACCGCTACGCCCTCTGCTGTATGCAAATGCAACACGCACTTTGCATCGTCTCGAGCCTCATGAACGGCGCTATGAATAGTAAAACCTGCTGGGTTTATGTCGTATTCACTTTCCATTACTTTATTACCGTGAAGATCTACTTTAACCAAACTAGACGCAGTAACTTCATCAAACATCAAACCATAAGGGTTAATCAAAAAATGATGGTCAGGCCCCGGCACACGCGCTGAGATGTGAGTAAAAATAAGATCGTCCCAACCATACATTGCAACCGCACGATAACATGCGGCAAGATCAACGCGGGTTTGCCATTCTTCATTGCTAACCTTCGACTTTACTGAATCTGTCATAGCTTTTCTCTTTCAATATATAAAATGATTTGATTAGGGTCTGGGTATCAGCCTCTTATTGAAGGCTCGATACTTCGCGCGCTTCAAAGAAACTTCCATTTAATTTTCCTTACCGTCTACATTACTCGTCCCAGCTGCTATACACTGTCGGATATACGACATTGTAAGAAATTTGTTAAATGGAAAAATTTAAACCAGTTCTGGCTAGCTCTACGTGGTTTAGCGCGATCCCTTCTTATTTACAGGAAGCTATGTTCGAAAAGATGCGCCTTAAGCATTTAAAAGCAGGGCAGCAATTGCATGCCAAGGGAGAAGATGGCGTAGGTTTCTACGGGGTATGCGAAGGTCGTTTAAGAGTTGTCACTGTGGGCGTAGATGGTCGAGAAATGCTATTTGCGCTACTGGGCCCCGGCACCTGGTTTGGTGAGATATCGATGTTTGACGACCTCCCTCGCACTCACGACAACTTCTGTGAGACAAATTGCACCGTGGCGATTATTCAAAAGAACGCGTTTAAAGCACTGCTTGAGCAGTTTCCTGAACTCTACCCGCATTTTACTCGCCTTTTATGCACGCGAGTACGCAGCGCTTTTCAGTTTATTGACTCAAGCGCAGGGCTTAGCCTTAAGCTCCAGCTGGTAAAACGGCTTTTAATGCTTACCACCAGTTACGGTCAGCATTTGCCCAAACACAACGCGATTACGCTAACCCTTTCGCAAGAGTCTTTAGCGCAAATGATAAATAGCAGTAGGCAAACGGTGAACCAGTTATTAGGTGAGCTTGAATGTGAAGGCTTGCTGCAACGGCATTACGGGAAAATCACTATTCCCGAGCCAGATACCTTGTTTAGTCGTTATCAGTTTATTTAACCGAAATAACTAGCTGAATTGCTAAAGGACTTGTGGAATATTAATAAAGTCGTGGAAATGCAAAGAAAAGGAAAGTTCGCGTTGAAAATTTTATCTGCCAGCATAGTCATGCTTTTATTTGTTGGTTTTGTTTATCAGTCATATTCAAGCTATGTCGACTCCACCTCTTTTGACAAGCGTGGAGAAATGATAGACGTCGGTGGCTACAGTCTTTATGTCGAGGATTCTGAAACAGGGAAAGTTACCGTTATTTTTGATGCTGGTATGGGTGATGACTCATCAGTCTGGAACAAAGTAGCAGCGGAAGTCTCACAGTTTTCCAGAGTCATTACCTATGACAGAGCTGGCCTTGGATGGAGTGAAGAAAGCCCGCGCAAAAGAGACAGTAAAACTATTGTTGCAGAACTTCACTCGGTTCTAGAAAAGAAAGACATTACTGGACCAATTATCCTTGTAGGCCATTCATTTGGCGGGGTAAACATGCAACGCTATGCCCTCACCTTTCCCGAATATATAGCCGCTTTGGTATTAGTAGACTCTGCCCATGAAGATCAGATAGATGAGATGCCTCAAACGAATTCTCTTCAAAAATACCTTTTCAAATTTGGAATGTGGGCAGCCCCTGTCGGTATTCCCAGATTGTATCTTTCCAACACTAATCCAGAAGAAAAAGCCAAAAAAAGTACAACCAAGCATCAATATACTAGCTTAGATGAAGCCGAATACTTTCCAAGAAGCCTTAGTGAATTAAATGAATTAACACCTAACTATGGCGATATGCCTTTGGTGGTTATTGCGCGAAATAAAGTGTCTTCTGAAATCGATAATACAAAAACCAGATATTTGGTATGGGCGACCTTGCAGGAAGACATTGCCACTCGCTCTATCAATAGCACAATTATTTTTTCAGGAGCGCGTCAGCATTCCATTCACAAAATGCAGCCTGAAATTGTTATTGAAGCTATTCAAACGTTAGTTAAAAAGCTTTAAGTAATACTAGAATTCCGCTGTGGTATGCCTTGTAGTTATTTTCCGAAAACCTAGTAATGACACAGTAGCCCTTTACTAATTTTAGGATGAGCTTACGGTTTTACTCAGTTAAATATGGACTTGTACGTGACGCTCTGTGTTGAGCAGTGCAACTTCGTTTCCGTCTTTAAGGTCTGCTTAAAACAAGAAGCCGCAGGTCATTATGTCTATAGGCGGTCCTAGAATGAGAGCTTTACCGCAGAACGCAGGGCCTTTTCGCGCGGCACTCCTATTGTGACTAGGAAAAAATGGGGGCGTTAGCGCCAAGAATATCTATTGTCTTTCCTTATTTTCTACACAGATTCTGCACATTGTTTTTATAAAGTTACATCACAATTTAGACATAAGTGGGTTGTTTTCAATAGCGGCTCACATTTTGAAGGTCGAACCTTGATGAATACATTTTATAAGCTTGCAAGTTTAGCCGTATTAAGCGCTTTTTTCATAACGGCTTGTGGAGGAAGCGACGCTGAAACGAGTACTGAGACTTTACCAATTGATGACTCACCGGTCGATGACTCGACTCCAAATGAAACACCGCTGGCCATGTTGCCAGATGCGTATTTAATGTTTAACTCAGACAGCGTGACGGCAGTTATTGATGGTGCAAATATCATTATAGAGTCAACTGGTTTACCTGATCACACTTCACCCTATTGGTCACCAGACCACCCCTTGTATGTAGCACCCGTTGTAACCACGTTGGATAGATTAGTGCCAGGACATATTGATGATTTTATTGGCACTTACACGTTAATAGTGCCAGGCATACCTGACAATGCAACTAGTCCTACTGCGACAGGGCTTGGTCCAATTGGTATCGCAGTGAGCGGCGCGCCGATATACAACGATGAGGAAGGCGCAGGTCGAGCGCTTGATTCAGCAATTGAAGGCTTAGATTATAATGGTGCTCATACTGGACCACAAAGTTATCACTATCATTTAGAGCCACTGGCCATTTCAGATGACGATGAGAACCTAATAGGTGTTATTGCTGATGGTTTTTTCTTGTTTGGCAGAAAGTGCAATTCAACGGGTACGTATCCAACAAATTTGGATGCCTCTGGAGGCCATGTCGAAATAACGCAACATCATACAGAGCCGACCTACCACTATCATGTCCAAAATGATTTGTTCTTGAACGCTTATTACATTTTGTTTCCCGGCGATTACCAAGGCACGCCAAGTGCAGTTCAGTAAATGGGCTCTATTGGGAGTGACAATACTGGGGGGCGTATTGATTTCTGCCTCCATTTTCAATGCTGAGAGGCTTAAAAAACTAACTCAAAACGATGTTTTAGTGGTGCCTAAAAGCAGTATCACTACGAGTAAGAAAACAGGTTTGGCGTTCTACGCGCAAACGCTTTTTACGGGCCATATTGTCGAATATTATCCGCCACAAAGCGTTGATGGCGACCCTCAGTTAAAAAGCAAATCTCGCTATGAAAATGGTATTAAACATGGCGACAGCATGCAATGGTATCCAAGCGGGATGTTAGGGTTTATTGCTTACTACAAGAAGGGAAAGCCTCACGGCCCACACATTAGCGTGTGGGCAAACGGTAATTTACGCGCAATCGCTATGTATGAAAACGGAAAAATTCAGGGATTGGCAAGACAATGGTACGTGTCAGGTGAAAAATTTAAACGCATGAATTATGTCGATGGTATGGAAGTCGGATTGCAACAAGCTTGGCGCACGAATGGCAAGCTGTATGTGAATTATGAAAACGTTAATGACCGAATATTCGGTATGAAAAAAACCAATCTATGCTTTGGATTAGATAATGAAGAACTTATTTTATAGTGTTACCAAACCTGCCCTGCTACTCAGCATAGCGGCATTTACTTTCGCCTCACAGGCACAAGAGAGCGCAGCAGATAAAGCACCCTTACCTTTTTACAAAAGTGCTGAATTTACGCCTTATTGGTTAGTTCCCAACAGCGATGAGGCTCATGATTTTCACCGAGTATCAGACTTTTCATTCACCAACCAAGCTGGCGAAACAGTAACTAATGCAACATTTGAAGACAAGGTGTATGTCGCTAATTTCTTTTTCACAACATGTCCGGGTATTTGCCCGAAGATGCGTTCAAGCATATTCAAAGTACAAGACCACTTTGAAGACAATGAACAAGTAGGCATCATTTCATATTCAATCCAGCCCGAAACTGACACGGTCGAAGTGTTAAAGAAGTATGCAGAAGAACATAACATCATTGACGGGAAATGGCATTTAGTGACAGGCGATAGGGACGATATCTATCAATTGGCCAGAGAAGATTATTTTGCCAATGAAGATATGGGCGAATACATGGAAAACGAAGACTTTTTACATACAGAGAACTTATTGCTAATTGATAAAAATAGACATATTCGCGGTGTTTACAATGGATTGAACAAAACGTCTATTCAGCACCTTTGGAACGACATTAACGTATTATTGAAAGAATAACTCTCGATAGCCTTACCTCTTGTCATCAAAGCTTCATCGTATTCTTACAAGCGGGGCTGGTACCAACCATCCCCTTTATTTCACTCTACTTTATAGCCGATACCATAAACTGAATGCAGGCATGATTCTTGGTCGTTTAAGTTAAGTTTTGCTCGTAAGTTTTTCATATGGCTATCAACCGTTCGATGACTAACAATACGATCATCGGTGTAGCATTTCGTCATTAGCATAGTGCGGTCGAAAACCTTGCCTGGATGTTGAAGCATAGCGCCTAACAACCTAAATTCCACAGGGGTGAGTTCGATGGAGTGCCCATCTCGAACGCAACTGAAATTTTCGATGTTCAGCGCTATATTTTTGTACGCAATCACATTAGGAATAGTAGTGTTGTGATGCATTGATGTACGGCGCAGGATACCTTCCACTCGAGCCACTACTTCTCTGGCAGAGAATGGCTTGCAGACATAGTCATCTGCACCAAACCCTAACCCCATTAAACGATCAATTTCTTCTATTTTTGCTGTAAGCATAAGGATGGGCACCTGAGAAACCTCTCGAAGTGCTTTACATATCTGAAGACCATCCTTGTTTGGCAACATTACATCCAAAATCACAAAGTCAGGTTGCTGGTTTAATATACTCTCCAACGCTTGTCCTCCATCATGTAATACAGAGGTTTTGAAATTTGCTAAAGACAAGTTGTCGACAAGAATTTGAGCGATTTTTGGCTCATCTTCAACGATAAAAACATGCTGTTGATTCACATTCTGCTTCCTTTTATCGGTAATGAGACCGTGATAGCAATACCGCCTAGCACACTGGGTTTGGCGTAGATTGTTCCATGATGGGCGTGTACGATATTTCTGCAAATGGTAAGCCCAAGCCCCGCCCCGCTGGTAAACCTAGTGCGCGCGGCATCTTGTCGCTGTAAGGGTTCAAAGAGTTGTTCGCATTCTGCTTCAGAGACGGTAGGTGCCGAGTCAGAAAAAGTGATGATAAGAGTATCACTGCGTACTTCAAGTTGGATACGTAATGCTCCAATAGGATCGGTATATTGGAGACTGTTGTTCAATAAATTCAAAAACAACTGCTCCACCCTTTGCTGATCCGCATAAATACTGACGCCGACATTTTTCGCACTTTTGATTAGGTTAGTGATACTCAGCGAAATATCTTTGTTGGCAAATTCTAGCGTTTTCTTCGCCACAACAGTTTCTAATAAAGGAACTATATCAATATGAGTCATTTGATATCGAAGTGCCCCTGTATCTGACACCGACAACTGATAAAGATCTTCGACCAGACGGGTTAATCTCTTTACCTCATCTTCTAACGAACTTAAATTCTTTTGGTCGAAAGGACGCACACCTGATTTGATTAGATCAATTTCGCCGACAAGAACGGTTAATGGGGTTCTTAGTTCATGGGAAATATCGGCAATCCACCTACTTTTTGCACGCTTAGTGCTGTTCAAGGTTTGTGACAATGATTCTATATCTGTCATCAACTGACCTAACTCGTCTTTACGGTGATGAGACAGGTTAAGGTCGCAGTCCCCGGAACGCAGTTTTGCGACACTTTGCAAAACCGTTTGAATCGGATCTAGCAGTAATTTTGAAAGAAAATATGCCAATAGAATAGCAAGTAATAAACATTCTCCGCCAACACTAGCACTCCACATTAATTGTTGCTGAGAAAACTCACCAGCGATATGTGAGTCATCGAGTTTTGAATGGTAACTGCGCAAAATGCCAATGGGTTGCGAGTTAAATTCAATAACGACGTCTGTAATCGTGGTATTTTTTTTTGACCCAGAAATAGGTAACGGAGCATTGAAGAGTAACGTATGCTCCGTATCAAGTAATGTAGTGTGCACGAGAGCGTTTGGAGGCCGATTGAATCGCTCCAATTCTTTATCAAACGCAGGAGCTGCTGTTTGTTTAGGAGGCGCGTGTAAGGGAGCTGGACCCCTGCGTTGATGAGGTGGAGGATTTCGGAAGCCATCATCAGAGCGACTCAACAGCCGAACTATTTCGAAAGGGGGAGCACGCGACCAGTCCTCATCATACTCTACATAAATATCGACGAGATTGGCAGCTACACTTTCCAGTCGTTGTTTTTCCAGTGCATTAATGAAGTCGGCGAAACCTTGGTCGAATCCCCAACGAGCAAGTGACAGCGTAGCAAACAACACCAACGTGGTAAGTCCTAGAAACGACAGAAATAATTTTTGTGATATGTTCATTGACATCAGTATATGTAGTTTTAACGGTTTTATCACCGTCTCATCTGCATCTACGGCACTTCTTCACATGGACTGCACTATTTCTGCACATTTAAACTCTACATTTATAGAGTTGATATTGACTTTCACTACTGAGGATTAATCCATGCATATTCAATTACGTAAAATAACCTGGCGAGCTTTTGCGGTAATATTTATAACGATTATATTGAATGCGGTAAGTCACGCCCAAGATGACCGCAGAAAAGGACCGCCTCCTGAGGCCAAAGAGGCTTGTGCTAACAAATCTGAAGGCGATGCGGTAACGTTTGAGTCAAGAAGAGGCGGCGCCATTGACGCGAATTGCCAATTAATAGAAGACGAGTTGGTCGCGGTGCCTGAAAATCATAGAACAAACCGCGAACGTAAAGAGCAACGCGATAACTAGTGAATTAGGCGCGCCTATTCGGGCAATGAATGGCCAGAAATAATCGCGTAGTTATTGGTGCTATAATTTGCTTTTACGTAAGGCTTTAGTTCTTTTTCC
>NZ_BLIJ01000011.1:0-34937 GCF_009811475.1 Alteromonas sp. KUL150 | reverse complement strand
TTTTCTGCGCCATTCCAGACTGATTTAGCAGATCTTCAAAATCGCCCAAACCGCTGAAATGTCCGAGTATTGAGTTAATGGAGATCTTTTTTCCATATTCTTTTAGTTCTGGCAAATGCTGACGAATATCGTCAGTCAGCGCGATGGCGCCATCATCAGCTAACAGCAAAACAGCAAAAGCTGTAAATTGCTTTGATACCGACGCCATTCTGAATACCGATTGACTACTTAGCGGTATTTGGTGTTCAATATTGGCTAGTCCATAGCTTTTTTTGAAAATAAACTCTTTGTTCTGGATTATACCTATAGAACATCCAGGCCCATCTGGGCTAATGCTCTTTTCAGCAATAGCGTCCATTTTTTTTCTAAAAGCATTATCTGATTATTTTGTGCAACAGCTTTACCTGAATTTAGTAGTAGGCCAATAGTGAATGCCTGAACAAATCTGTGCATGAGTTATCCCTATCTAATTATTTTCGTGTAGAAACGTTTGCCTACAAATTAAAACAACTTTACTCTAATCTTTGCCTGTGGATAGCTTTTGCGTTTTTCTGCAGCGTATTGACGTTTGCTCTTCGTCGAAAAAAATTAAAAATAAGTGATAACAAGGAATCGTTATAATGTCTAATTTTGCAGCGCGTCTAGTCATTAGTTTTCTACTATTGATTGGTTTATTCGCCTGCCAACCATCTTCAAAACCTGAACAGCCTCTTAATAGCCCTTCACAACAAACTATCGAGTTTGACCGACTGTTTACCCAATTCGATGATATTAATAAGCCAGGGGCCTCAGTTGCAGTTCTGCAGGATGGAGAGATTATATTTTCAAAAGGTTACGGTAGTGCAAACCTAGAATACGATATACCTGTTACGCCAGAAACTATGTTTCACGTTGCATCTGTATCTAAGCAATTCACCGTATTCGCCATTCTTCTACTTGCTGAAGAAGGTAAGTTAAATTTCGATGACGACATACGACAATACATTCCAGAAGTTCCGGATTTTGGTCACACTATAACCTTACGTCACTTGGCATCGCATACAAGCGGCATGCGAGATCAATGGAATTTGTTGCGTATGGCTGGTTGGCGATTAGATGACGTAATCACTACCGAACACGTACTAAAAATGGTAGCAAAACAGAAAGAGCTAAACTTCAAACCGGGAGAAGAGTATCTGTACTCAAATACTGGGTTCACACTATTAGCAGAGGTTGTTGCACGTGTTAGCGGTAAATCTTTTGCTCAATTCACACAAGAAAGGCTATTCACGCCATTGAGTATGAGTAACAGCTTGTTTTATGACGACCATCAGAAGATCGTTAGCAATAGAGCCTATTCATACGAGCGCAATGGTAATGGTTACAAAAAAAGTGTGTTGAACTTTTCAAATGTAGGTGCAACCAGTTTGTTTACGACCGCAGAAGATCTGCTGAAATGGTCAGCTAATTTTACCGAGCCGACTGTGGGTAGCCCTGCTATAATCGAGCAAATAAACACCCTTGCGTCCTTAAACAATGGAGAAACATTTGGTGGCGCATATGGGCAATTTATTAGTCATTACAAAGGTATCAAATATTTTCAGCATAGCGGCGGAGACGCAGGATTTCGTTCGTATTTAGCTCGATTCCCTAAACAAAATTTAGCAATAGCAATATTGAACAATGGCGCAGATGCAAGGCCATGGGAATTGGCTCTACAAATTGCTGACAGGTTTTTGAAGAAAGATCCCCCTCCCCCTCAGAATGCGATTGCTAACGCATTTTTGGAGTCTATCTCACCTAAACAAATATCTGATTCTATTGAGTTAGATGAAGAGACACTCAATGCCTATGTGGGCCACTATTGGTATGAACCAGAAGCGTACTCACGAGAGATATATTTAGAAAACGGTAAACTAATGTATTCGAGAGGCCAAGATGACGTAAGCGTACTTGCTCCTATCAGCGAAAACACCTTCAAAATGCTGAATGTAGAGGGAGAGATTTATGTTAAGTTTACTGAAGGTGATGAGAAACAATTAATGACAGTGCAAGTAGACAACGTCGATACGTATGTGTCGGTTGGCTATACACCAGTCAAAATAACCAAAACCTGGTTATCGCAATACGCCGGCAGTTACTTCAGCCCTGAACTTTCTTCCACCTATCACTTTTCACCAGAAAATAAACAGCTAAAAATTTCTCATCACCGTCTAAGCGACCATTATATTGCGCCAGTCAAAGGTGACTTTTTTAGCTCACAAGTTGGCGATATCCTATTCGAGCGCGATTTTCACGGTGAGGTAAATGGCTTTAGGATATCTAACGGTCGTGTTCGCAATCTTTATTTTAGAAAGCTATAGCTAACTACAATAAAAAAGGGCGTAAACACTAACACTCATGGTGTTCAGGTTTACGCCCTTTTTGTTTTTTGAAACTTCTTAACTGATGCTAAAAAAGCTTACTGGTTCAAGCGGATTTGTTTAACCGTTATAACGCTGCATAACCAGCGTAGCGTTAGTACCGCCAAAGCCAAAGCTATTAGACATCACTGTGTTCAGCGTTGCTTCACGTGTTTGGGTAACAATATCTAAGCCTTGTGCTGCATCATCCAGCGTGTCTATGTTAATTGATGGCGCGATAAAGTTATTTTCCATCATCAACAAGCTATAGATAGCTTCGTTTACACCCGCTGCACCTAGTGCGTGACCTGTTAGTGACTTGGTTGCACTAATTGGCACGCCCGCTTGGCCAAACACTTCTTGAATAGCGGCAAGTTCTTTTACATCGCCTACTGGCGTTGATGTGCCGTGAGTATTTAAGTAATCGATAGGCGCATCAATATTTTGCATTGCCATTTTCATACAGCGAATTGCGCCTTCACCCGACGGTGCAACCATGTCGAAACCGTCTGATGTAGCGCCGTAACCTACTACTTCGCCGTAGATTTTTGCGCCGCGTGCAAGCGCGTGCTCAAGTTCTTCAACAACAACCATACCGCCGCCGCCTGAACTTACAAAGCCGTCGCGTGCCGCGTCATAAGTACGTGATGCCACCGCAGGATTGTCGTTATATTTAGAGCTTAGTGCGCCCATAGCGTCGAATTGACTTGATAGTGACCAATGTAATTCTTCACCGCCACCGGCGAATACTACGTCTTGCTTACCAAGCTGAATAAGCTCTAGCGCATTACCAATACAGTGGGCACTAGTTGCACACGCAGAGGCAATTGAATAGTTCACGCCGCGAATTTTAAACGGTGTCGCTAAGCAAGCCGATACCGTAGATGCCATACAACGAGGAACCATGTATGGACCAACACGCTTAACTCCTTTTTCGCGAAGAATATCAGCAGAAAGTACTTGGTTTTCAGAAGACGCGCCACCTGAGCCAGCAATAATACCTGTGCGTTCGTTTGAAATGTCGCTTTCTTCTAACCCAGAGTCTGCAATGGCTTGCTGCATTGCCACGTATGCGTAGCCTGCGGCATCGCCCATAAAGCGCATAGCTTTACGGTCAATATGGTCTTTCAAATCGATGTCAATGTTGCCCCAAACTTGGCTGCGAAGGCCCATTTCGGCGAACTGTTCTGAAAATGTAATTCCAGACTTACCCGCTTTAAGTGAAGCAAGTACGTCTTCTTTATTTACGCCGATGCTTGATACGATACCAAGACCGGTGATAACTGCTCTTCTCATAGTTTACCCTTTGCGTTGTTGCGGCTTATGGTAACGATTTTGAATGGTAAAGTGGTCTGCTCTGCCAATTGCCATACTCAAATTTGCCATACTTAAGCGTTGCAGTACCTGTTTCAATTCTGGGCTTATGTGTATAAACAGGTAAATTCCCACTTCCCTTCTTTTTCGTTTATGCCGTCTTTGTCTAAGCTTTCTTGTTCAGAATATTTCCAATGTAACACGAATGCACAGGGTCATGACCAGCGTTAATTTATACCTTCACAAAACCTTCAAAATAGCTTGAACATAAACTTTTGCGGAAAAACAAAAAGGTGACAGGTAGAATACGCGGCCAAACGTTAGAAATTTAGATAAAACTGAAGATTGCTGTGTTATTAAAAAAGCTAAGAACTATTGCTCTACACATTTTCCAAAGTGCGATACCTCGACTTTCTTTCGTGGTGGCTGCCTTTATCATTGCTTCTGCAGCGACTGTCTCAGCAACAGCTACGCCTATCGTCCTTCCCGCGCTACCAGAGCCAGTTTCAAACAATGCTGTAGCTTCTGTCACCATAGACGACAAACGATATGTATTCAGTTTTATGGGGTTAGGTGAAGACAAAACCTATAAAGATGTACACAACCGTGCTTGGCTGCTTGTGATTAACAACAACGATAAGCCTTTGCAGTGGCAAGCTCTTCCCCCAGTACCCTCCAGCCTTATGCTAAAAGGTCGCTTGGCATCAGTAGCAGTGGGCGTAAAAGACAGCGTCTATATTTTTGGCGGTTACACCGTTGATGAAACTCACAACGAGATTAGTACGCCAGACGTCTATAAATACTCACCTACAACGACGAAATATGAGCTACTGGCGCCGATGCCCGTGCCGGTTGATGATGCTTCTGCCCTAGTTTATCAAAATCGCTACGTATACTTAGTTTCAGGCTGGCATAACGATGGCAACGTAAATCTTGTGCAGGTTTATGATACGCAAACCGGCCAATGGCAACAGGCGAGCCCTTTCTTAGGTAATCCAGTATTTGGGCACGCTGGCGGCATCGTTAATAACACTATGGTAATTTGTGACGGTGTATCAGTAACACCCCACAGTAATAAACGCCGGAGTTTCGTTGCGGAAACCGCCTGCTTTAAAGGTAAAATTGACAAGGAAAACCCTTTCAAGATTGATTGGCGTACGCTTCAGCATCCAACAGGTTCTGCGCGCTATCGCATGGCCGCTGCGGGCGATGAGGCCACCAATAAAATCTATTTTGTGGGCGGTTCGACTAATCCGTACAACTACAATGGCATTGGCTATAACGGTAAACCTTCAACTGCAGATGGCGCCATATGGACCTTTGATATTGCAAAAGAAACTTGGGCTATATCGAAAACAGAAGCTGAAGCGCCTACGATGGATCACCGCGGATTAATTGACATTAACGGTACTTGGATCACCATTGGCGGTATGCTTGGCGCACAGCACGTGACCAGTAAAGTAATCTCGCACTTTTCCACACTCGCAGAAGGGCCTTGTTTATCTAAAAGCCAAGCGCGCTCTGACGTTTCAAAACAGCCATCGGATGGGCAAGCTGTTGAAGTCGTGAAAAGTAAAGTGCCAACACCAAAACGACATATACGGAGCAAAATAAACAGTGAAATCTAAGCATGCACAGGTTCATTTTAATGAGAGCGGTACGCCTGTCGCCGACCATTTTGACGACGTTTATTTTTCTAACGACAGCGGAATTGATGAAACCCAACACGTTTTTGTTGCAGGCAACGACCTTGCTGAGCGCTGGCAACAGTGGCGCAACCCTACTTTTGTTATCGCCGAAACAGGTTTTGGAACTGGGCTGAACTTTTTGGTCGCCATGCGTGCCTTTAATGAATTTAGAGCTGCAAACCCTGACCATCCGTTAAAGCGCCTATATTTTATTACCACGGAAAAGTTTCCCCTGCCTCAACAGGATATGCAGCGTGCGCTAGAAGCTTTTCCTGCCCTTAAAGACGAAGCGGAAGCACTCGCTTCACTTTACCCCATGGGCCTTGAGGGGTGCCATCGCTTGCATTTCGATAGCCACTCAACCACCCTCGACTTATGGATTGGTGATGTTCACGAACTCCTTCCCCAGTGGCACTCCCCTGTAAATGGACTAATCGATGCCTGGTTTTTAGATGGTTTCGCACCAAGCAAAAACCCTGATATGTGGACCGATGCTCTGTTTAGCCAAATGGCTCGTTTGTCAAAAACCGGCACAACCTTTGGCACGTTTACCGCTGCGGGCATCGTAAAGCGTGGGCTTGCCGGTGTGGGCTTTACCATAAAAAAACGCAATGGCTTTGGCCGTAAGCGCGACATGTTGACCGGCGTTTTCAGCCAAGACAACGAGAATGTACAGCATAAACTTCGCCTGCCTACTGGCCCCTATTACAGGTACGCTAACGGCAGTTTAGATAAAACAAGTAAAGTCGCAGTAGTAGGCTCCGGCCTTGCAGCAGCTACGGCATGCCTGGCTTTAGTAAAACGCGGCATTTGCACTACTTTGTATTTTGATGGTGACACCCTTGCAAGCGGCGCTTCTGGCAACCCACAAGGCGGCTTTTACCCGCAGCTTCACAGCGAAGCAAGTATTGCCAGCCGCATTCAGGCGCACAGCTTTTTGTATGCTAGGCAAGCCTACGACCACACTATTGAACATGCAAAAGCCTGTGGCCTAGCCGACGTTACCCATGATTTCTGTGGCGTTATTCAACTAAGCTTTAACGACAAGGTAGCAGATCGCCAAAATAAATTGGCTGCTGCCGACGTATGGCCAGATGCTTTGATTAAGCCCGTGGACAGCAAAGAAGTGAGCGATATCGCTAACCTAGCTCTTCCCTACTCTGGCCTATACATTGGCTTGGGCGGTTGGATTTCTCCTCCACAGCTAGTTACCACCATGATTGAGGAAGCACTTCAAAGTGGCAAACTCGAGCTGAAACCCAATCATACCTATGTATCTCATGAGACAGTTGAGACAACAAAGCAGCGGGTGCGGATTCGTTTTAACTTAGGTAGCGCTGAGAGTGAAGAAGTTATTACTGCCGATCACCTTATCCTTGCCCTTGGTGCAGGTGCGGTAAACGCTAGCGATTTTGACAGCCTTTCTCTTCGCCCTGTTCGCGGTCAGGTTGAAGCTATCCCCACCCAAATGCCGATTGAACAGCTCAACACCGTGTTGTGCCACAAGGGCTATATGACGCCCGCGCTCGACGGTCGACATGCCTTGGGTTCAACTTACGTTAAAAACGACTTAAGCACCGAAGTGCGAAGCGATGAAACTGAAACGAACCTTGCTACACACGTACAGGCACTGGCAAACACCAGCATAGTTCAGGCATTACAACACGACGGTAAAGCCAGAGCGGCAACGCGCTTGGGTTCGCCAGACCACCAGCCTGTTGTGGGTGCATTACATGATTTTGATTCGTTGAAAGAAGACTACGCTATGTTAGGCGTAGGCAAGCCGTTGAACGCCTCGCCAGTATTGCCAAATAGTGTAGTTTCCACCCTTACTTGCTTGGGCTCACGAGGGTTAACCACAGCGCCTTTAATGGCAGAAGTTTTGGTGAGCAGTTTGTGCAAAGAACCGCTGCCTTTAAGCAACGATCTGCTTAATGCTGTAAACACAAGCCGCTTTATGACTCGCGAAGCAATTAGAAGTCAGGGTTAATAAACGGAGAGGTCTTTGTGAAAATTTTCCTGTACCTAGACACAAAAGATCAGATGTTTAGAGGATTTAAAGCGAACATGAAAGGAATTCGCTTTCGAAAACAGAGTGCAAAGGAAGTAAATGGCTAGTTTACGCTAGCCATTTTATTTAAATCCATCACGATAAACGCAGGAATGTATACGTTGGCGCTTGCCACCACTTGTTTATTTTCCAGCGACACAATGCGCGCGTTTACACGCACGCCTCTGTCATCTTCAATGATGGTGCCGGTTACAATATGATCCATTTCAACCTGCTTAGCGAGCGCCGTACCATCGCGAGTGAGTACGAAATCGCCGACAGGCGTTACTGTAATGCCACCTGCAAGCTTAAAGTCGACGACCGCTAACCCAAAATCTTGCAGCTCGGCAATAAGGTACTCTGAGAGCTGATTGCCAAGCACGGTACTATCACTCAACGACTGGTTAAGCCTAACAAAGCTCGCCACACCCACCATATCTTGCTGAGTAAGACGGGTAGCATTGTCCATTAATTCCATCGCTAGCTGCGAAGCGTAATCATTTAAACGCTTATGAGTTTGTGAAGGTGAATAGCCATGGTGTAACGGGTCTTTATAGCCCGGCTCTACCTCCACATGCTGCTGGTATTGCCTGTCTCGCGAGTCGGGAGTGTAAACTAATCCTGAACGGTTAGGCACCGGAACAGGTTCGGCGTCATGTGTAATTTCACCGTCTTCACCTAACCAAAACGAGCCTATAGATTCTGTGCTGGTGCATCCTGCTATAGACCCACTTAGCATAACGCCAACTGCAAGCCAGGCACTCGGGATTAACTTCTTTACAAACACCATTGTGAACTCCTAGCCGCGACTTAGTTTAACGCCATCGCGCATGCCATTTCGCTGGCTTCCGTCACTTGGAATAAGTGCATCTACGACGTAGAACGGCACTAACATTTGTGCCGTAGCCACTACCGCCCGTGACTCCATACCTAATATACGTGCGTTAACTAACACGCCACCTTGATGCTTGGTCATTGTTCCGGTTAACACGTATTCAATAGGCAGGCTGCTGCTCAATTCTAAATAATCGCGGCTCAATACAAAGTCGCCGTCGTCAGTAATGCGAATATACTCAGTTGCTTTGAAGTCGATAACAGGCACGCGGAACTTATGCAGTTCGTGAACAAACGATTCCGCCATCTGACGACCAAGCAAATCCGTTTTTTGTAAGTCGGTATCTAGTAAAGCAAAGTGGGTCACACCGATAGGTGTTTTGTTGCTCACGTATTCCATATTGGCAATTAAATCTTGCGTCATGTTCTTCACATAGTCGCCAATGTGCTTGGTTAGAGGTCGGCCTTTGTACGCGCCCTGTACACTCGAATACAACGGGGGTTGACCGATAGCGCCGTAAGCATCCATACCCTGCGACTGGGCGTCACTGGTGCTATCAACTGGCTTAGCAGGAGCACGGTCGGCGGCAGTTATATCAATCACATTCATAGCCGGACGCTGAGGCGTTTGTTCGGCTACCTCTTCTTCCCCCATCATCATAGAGCACCCGCTAACGCTGAGCAGTGAAGCACAAAGCGAAAGCGCCGCGTATTGATTTCGTCTTTTCATGGGGTTACCTCGTACCTTCGGTTCTGTATAACTTGCCGTTTCGGGTTGTTACCTGTTCTTCCCGCCAAAACAGCTCGGCCGGGAAAAAACGTGTTGCCGCAGCGACAATGTTTTTATTTCTAGCGTTAATAATTCGAGCATTAACCACCGCACCAGATTCTTGATACACCATGGTGCCGGTAATGTAAAAATCGACGCGTTCAACATTTGACAACTGGTCGATATCGCGTGTTAACACTCTGTCGCTTTCGTCACTAACAATTATATCGTTCGAAAGCTTAAATTCTTGAGTAGAAAAGCCTCTTTTCGTAGCTTCAGTAATCATTCCCTGCTCAAGCTGATGACCCAACAACATTAACGGGTGTTGATGGTCAGCGCTGTATTTCATGCTATCGACAGGCACGAAGCCGACTACTGCATAGCGAGACTGACGCGCTGGACCCACATCAGCAAAAAGTTCGTTAGCCAACATGTACGTGTGATATTCCACATTACCTAATGCCGATACGTCGCCGGTATTGGTTTGCGCAAATTGGCTTTTTGGCTCTTCAAGCGTCGAGCAACCCGCAAGCAAACCCGCGCAAAGTGCGACACACCACAGCACTTTTACTAATCCACTAATACTTCCTGTCAAAAAAGCGTGAGAGGCATTATTTATCATACGATTCATTAGATATGTCCGCTAAAAAACGTCAAATTATCATCGCCTAAATACGCAAAAGCCGATGTTAAGCGCTGCGCAGCCTAAAAGGCTGACATTTTCATTAATCATTTTAAACGCTGGATTGCAATAATCGCACCAAGCAATGTAGCTACTCAAATACAGGTGATTTCGATAACGGACTACCTTCCTATGGCAAGCTTAAATCTTTAACTTTTATGCGTGCTTGAATGCATAGCTAGGTCCTACACAAATCGATACTCTGCAATCTTCCTTGAGGAGAGATTGATTTAACCGACGAAAAAGACGGAAACTTGTTGCCGCTTTTGCCGATTGACATGCCGCTCTCATCTGACATTTTCCACCTTGGGGATATCTTTGAACTTTGTGGCCAACGGCTCTATTGACATCCTTCCAGCTTCGAGCCAATGCTGCTTTATATATTTTTCGTAAACGGTAGCTAAGTTAAAAATTACGCAGAGCTTTTAATGGCAGGGCTTGTTATGGTGTGAATGAAGATGCTGCGCTTTTGTGACTCGTTATTTAATACTGCTATCAATCCAGACCGAGCGCTTTTTGAACGTTGATAGCGCCAATGCCTAATTGTTCAGCTTTTATCGTATCAATAGAGTCAAACTGTATTTTGCAGCCAGCGTTTATCATACCGAGCCACGCCCCGCGCAATGCATCCGGTCGTTTTCCAGTCCAGAACGATTCTGTTTTTTTGATGTATGTGACTACCGGTTCAACATAACCATCATTATAAAGTTGACGCACCAAATCAAAGTCTGGACCAAAAGCGCTTAGTAACGCAGAATCTAAATCATTTATTGAATTATGAAGGGCGTAAAATGTTTTCTCGACGTTGCCTTTTCGGTAGGCAATCCATGCTCTTGCAATATCTACGTAGTGGTTTTCACTGCTAAAACCATCGTAAACGTCGCCCGCAATTTGTTGTTCAATGCTCATTTTGTTTGCGTAGTCGAACGCGCGCTCTATTTTCAATTCTGCTATCTCAATAGGCTCAAACTGCGCGCTATATTTTATGTGCCGGCTTAAGCTATTCAGCACCTTATATGGGTTGCTGTTGTTCGACAAATTTCGTTGATAATCTTGCAATGTATCATTAAGCAATCGACGATTCCTTGATTCAAGATACGCAAAACGCTGCTCGATATACTCAAGATACTCGGGGTCATCACATCCTTGCAGGTAATCTGCATGACTTTGTTTACTCAAAGTAACAATAAGGGGAACGAAAAGAAGAAAACGTATAAACTTCAAGAGAATCTCTATTTTATTATCACTTATCTTCGTACTGAGAAAGTATCGAAATTGATCGTAAGTAGCCGTTAACTGTTATTAACGATATTAGTATTACCCTTGTTACCTATTTCAACAGCTTTTTCAGAGGAACAATTTTGTCGCAAGTAATTTTTAGCCGCGTTTTTAGTTTTTTAGTTATGTCTTGCTTTTCTTTGTCGGTAGTTGCGGCGACTGATTCGTCATATTCCCATAACGATTCGGGTGAAAACACTGTAATAAACATTCCTGGTGCCCTTTCGTTAAGTGGTACAACAATTAAAAAACGCTTTTTCTTTAACGTCTACAGACTGAGCCACTTCATGGAAAAGCCTAAAGGTGATTTCCCTACTAAAGATTCGCTTATAACGTTCATCTTGAATGCAAACACAC
Organism: Alteromonas sp. KUL150; assembly: GCF_009811475.1. Taxonomy (NCBI): domain Bacteria; kingdom Pseudomonadati; phylum Pseudomonadota; class Gammaproteobacteria; order Alteromonadales; family Alteromonadaceae; genus Alteromonas; species Alteromonas sp. KUL150. The sequence goes on along the minus strand of NZ_BLIJ01000011.1, from coordinate 23,584 downwards.
AACAGCGCATTGAACTAGAGTTCTTGAGGAATGTGACACGAGAGCAAATAGAAGAAGCTCTCATGCAGGGTATTGAACAAAATAACGCTGATTCTGACCTGAGTAAGATTAAACAAGATATCCAAAGACTATCCTCTGGCTTTCAGGATGAAGTAGAGAAGCATTCAACCCTTACGTTATCACGACTTTCTAAAAAGAAGCTTAATGTATTTTTCAACAATACCCTAGTTGTCGAAACTGAAAACCAAGCGTTGGCTGACGCCTTGTGGTCCATATGGTTTGGCAAAGACCCAATTGTAGATACAGAAGACTTAGTACAAAACATTTTGGTGAACTAGGCTAATTATAGGTGCAAGGCAAATGCGGTTAGCGTCGCCATATGCTATGCATTTGCCATTCGCGCACGTTTTCTTCCAGTACCGAGCTAGCGATTTAACTTAGCAATATACGTTTGTTGCGCATCTGTCTGCTCAGGTGGCAGCAACACAATTTTACCTACGTGCTTTTTCTCGGAGAAATCTTTTTGTGCTGTCACGATATCTTCCAGCGGGTAGGTTTTAGCTAACATAGGTTTTATCTCACCACGCTCGATATATGAAACAAGATTAGGAAAAACCGGTTCATCCCACGCAGTGCAGCCAATAAAGGTGAGATCTTTTAAGTAAAAGTTACGCATATCAAGGGTTACTATTGGCCCTGCTATAGCGCCGGATGAAGCGAAGCGACCACCGCGTTTCATAACCACGGACATTTGTTTGAATCCTTCACCTGCAACGTTATCGATCACTACATCAACCGACTTTTCTTCTAACACTTCAATTAGGTCGCTATTGCGTTCGATAACGCGGTCTGCACCTATTTCCTTAAGTACGTCCATTTTATTTTTACCTACAACGGCAGTAACTTTCGCACCACGGCGTTTAGCTAACTGCACAACCGCAGAACCTACGCCTCCGGAAGCCCCAGTCACCAAAACATGCTCGCCTTTAGAAACGCCAGCTCGATGGACCATATTTTCAGCAGTGCCATAAGCGCAAGGTATGGTTCCGAGCTCGGCATCCGACCAATCGCTCTCGACAGCGAACGCTTCGCTCGCGGTTATTTTTACGTACTGTGCGAAAGCGCCATCGAAGTCTGACGCCATCCAAATATTTTCTAATGAGCTCCAAGAATCCTTACGTATGCAGGAGCGGATTAAAATTCGCTCTCCGATACGTGTAGGGTCCACGTCTTCCCCAACCGCCACGATTCGACCACAACAGTCAGTCCCTTGAATAAACGGAAAAGGGGTTTGTTCATTCCACCCACCGTCTAACTCTTCTGCTGCGCTTGATTTCTCATCGTCATTCTCGTCCAACGCGTCAGTGCCTTGCGTGACTTTAGAAGAATACCAACCTAATCGAGTATTAATCTCTGTATTATTGACTCCTGCTGCTAACACCTGAACTAGCACTTCGCCAGCGAGCGGTTTTGGCATGGGAACATCGGTGTAATTTAACTGCTCATAACCACCATTCGCCATGGTCACCACAGCCTTCATAGTTGTATCGTCAGGATTTACATCAAACCTTTGCTTATCGCCAAGCAAGCTAGTAATACTCATAATCTCTCTTACGTTTAGGATTAATAACAGTTAAAAAGCCCAAAATAACGTATGCCTGACGCTCATGCAAAGCAGCTACGTTTTGACGGCTAACATTTAAACGGTTGCATAGTGTTTAAAGTCTACCGAAGTTAAGGCTTTCTTCATCGCGCCTTAATCCCACGGGTATCAATATGAATGAATGGACCTCGGTGTGGTTTCGGTCCGTACACGCCTAATCCGCCAATCAAGCCTTTTCGCCAATGTGATGAACAAAGCCAGTACCCGACCTCTCCGGCTCTTTCATATTCAAAGTTTCCAGGGTTAACACCAATACACCCAACTAACTCGCCGTCGTACTCTACAGCTCTTATAAAACCTTCTTTGCTTCCCTCTTGAACCCACCACATAGCATCTTCTCTTGTATAAGGGCTGGGAATTTTTGTCGACAGAAATTGGGTGACCGACGGTTGATTCAAAATATCTACCAGCCTACCTACATCGCTCATTTTAAAATCTCTGAGTGTTACAATGCGCTTTACTTCCCACCCGCTAAATCAATAAACGACCCAGTAACATATGAAGACTGAGGTGACAGAAGCCAGGCTATAGCTTGAGCGACTTCGTCAGCTGTACCGCCCCGCTGCATAGGTATTTGTGAGCGCAACCGCTCAACTCTGCCAGGTTCACCGCCATCGGCGTGAATGTCGGTTTTGATAAATCCAGGCCTAACGCTGTTCACACGAATATTTTTTGCGGCAAGTTCTAAGGAAAGCCCTCTAGTAAATGAATCCATAGCTCCTTTCGATGCGGCATAATCTACGTATTCAAAGGGCGCACCTGTGCGGGAGGCTATGGAAGAAACATTGACGATTGCGCCTCCTGAAACGTTTTGCTTTGTAAAAGCCTTTGAACATAAGAACGCGCTCAGCACATTGGTATTTAGTACTTTGGTGAAGCGCTCTGCACTGACGTTGAAAAGCTCAGTTTTGGTGAATAAAACACCCACATTATTTACCAAATGCGTTATTTCACCCCATCGGACGTACATACTCTCAAACATGTTCAGCACTTGCGCTTCATCAGAAACATCGGCTTTATGGGCAAATGCAACGCCACCTTTTTCGGCTATCGACGCGCACACGCTATCCGCAGCATTTTTATCTGATAGGTAATTAACGCAAACCTTATAATTGTTACTTCCTAACAGTTTAGCGGTTGCGGCACCTATTCCACGGCTTGCCCCTGTAACAATGACTACCTTGCTCAAAAATTTATTCCCTTAATCGACTGTAGAGTGTAGCGCTTAGCACATAAGACTAACTTACCAGCTGACTCCGTCTTCAGAAAGCCTTATTCACCATTGACACATAATCAGAAAACTTCACAATAGCTCTACATCATATCCATTCAATATCATTAATGCTGTATCTTTCCGAATTTCAAACAAAGCTTTCTAATCAATACATCACCCCTGCATTTTCGCTAGCAATAAGTGATGAAAAACCACCATCGCACTGCCTTGTTGCAGGTAGAAACAGCAGCGGGAAGTCACTCTTAATTTCCGCCCTTGCTGGTAACGGAAAAGTAGTAAGCGGTAGTCGTGAATGCAGTTCGGTTGTTGCAGAAGTATCAGTTTTTAAACAACAAGCGATAATTGAAGAAGAAAAACAAAAAGACAGTGCGGATATTTTAGACGTAATAGCTGAGCCAACTCAGGTTCGCGAACTATTCGAACGCACTAATGAGGATTATCAAAATCATCCTTATTTCAACGAGTTGGCTGCCGCTCTAAGAATTGAGCATTTGCTTGATAATGCGTTTCTTTCACTTTCTACAGGTGAAACCCGAAAAGTTATTATCATGCTGGCATGGTTAAGCAATGCCACTATTATTTTGCTTGATGAACCCTTTGAAGGGCTAGATGTTGAAGCTATTAGCGCATTCAGTCGTTTTGTTGTTTCTCAGCAACAGGCATCACTGGTCCTTACCGCCAACAAACTCGCAGATATTCCCAAGAATATGCAAGCCCAGTTGATTGTTATGGATGAGTTGATCATTACATGGAAATCTGACGGCACACTTAACTATGACGACTTGCGCTCGGAATTAAGCACGTGGTTTGCGCTAGAGTCTGATGATATCAATGTTCCCTTAGCCCTTAACGCTAAAGACAAACACGGCGATGACCCCAATCGCAATGACCGAAACCTCAATGAGCAAAACAGTGAGTTAGATTCACTACCTCACACCTTAATTCAGCTTAAAGACGGCTTCGTACGTTTCGATGACCGTACCGTTTTTGAAAAGCTCAACTTTACGCTTAACAAAAATGAGCATTGGCAGATCACTGGCCCCAATGGATCAGGCAAAACCTGTTTGCTTCAAATGTTCACCGGTGACAATTCCCATTGCTATACCAACGACCTAACCATGTTTGGCATAAAACGAGGGACGGGAGAAAGCATATGGGACATTAAAAAGCACATTGGCATTATGTCGAATTCGTTGCACATGCAGTACAAGGTGAATGCAAGTGTTGAACACGTGATAATTTCAGGCTTTCACGACAGTATTGGTCTGTACACCCGCCCAACCTTAGCAGAGCGCACGGTGGCAGAACAGTGGCTTGAAGTACTAGGCTTGAAACAGAAAAAGAACACGCCGTTTCAATCGCTGTCGTTTGGTGACCAGCGATTAGTGCTAATAGCACGCTCTATGGTTAAGCACCCCGCTGTGCTTATTTTGGATGAACCTTGCAATGGCTTAGACGACTTTAACCGCCAAAAAGTGCTTAAGCTTATCGATATACTGGCTAAGGCTGGCACCAGCACACTCTTGTATGTCAATCACAATCAAGACGAGCGTATACCAAGTATTCTCAATACGTTAAATATGAAAGACTATAACGTTTAATAGTTAATGTTAGAAAACTTGGTCTTTCAGGTGGTGTCTTTACAATTAGCACCGACGGTGTGCCTTACTCACGTTGTGTTCTTATTTGATGAGCGCTAACACGTCCCTGAACTTGGGGTGTCGACTTGATTGTAAAAGTTCAAAAACTGTCATCTCAAAACTGCTGATCCGCGCGCCCCGCTCGCGCATATTTTTAATGGCTAGCAAAGTGTTAGAAGATTCTCTGGAAGAAATGCAGTCATGTATTACTTCCACAACGTAATCATTTTCTAGTAAGCCCACTACCGTTTGATAAACACATACGTGCGCTTCAATTCCAACAACCAGCCACCGGCTTAATCCTTTTTTTCCAATGTACGCCAGTATTTCAGAGGAATACTGGTCAGTACCCGCTACACCATTAAAAGAAAACTTCTTAAAGTGAGGGTCGCTTGAAACATGAGTTTCAATTTCAGGCACCGTTCCACCTAAGCCATCAGGATTTTGTTCAAGCACAACTACGGGTATATCAAGCAATTTACAACATTGTATTAGCTTTGCAGTTTTGCATATCATTGCTTGGCTATCGCTGACTCTCCGAGCCAAAGTGCCCTGGATATCTACGATCAACAACCCTATCGTTTCTTGGTTTAAATGCATATTTCACACTACTTAACTGTTTGTTGTGCCGTAATATTCCAAACTCATTTACTGTATTTGACGGCGCCGAATCACTTTTTATTTCATACAATATCTAAAGTAGATTTTCTTAAACGAACCGCAAAACCAGCGAAATTATCACGCCAGTTACGATAAGCTGAACTAAACAAAATCCCATAATATCTTTGGCTTTCAGGCCCGCTATGGCAAGCACTGGTAGCGCCCAAAATGGCTGAATCAAGTTGGTCCATGCATCACCCCACGCCACCGCCATAGCCACTCTATTTATTTCGGCCCCCAGTTCAGCGGCGGCTGGCAAAATTACTGGGGCTTGCACTGCCCACTGGCCTCCACCCGAAGGCACAAAGATATTAACAACGCCTGCGCTGACAAAACTCCACACCGGCAACGACTCGGCAGATGCAAAGCTAATTAGCCACTGCGACATTGTTTGCGCTAATCCTGATTGCACCATAACCGCCATGATCCCGGCATAAAATGGGAATTGTATAACAATGCCACTGCCCCCCTGCACGGCTTGGTGCAGGCTGTGCAGTACATTGCGTGGCGAACCGTGAAGGACAATAGCGAGGAAGAGAAATAGCGTATTAACAATATTGAGATTCAGTCCACCACCTTCGATGAAATAATTCATAAGGTAGGCTAGCCCAGCAAAGCCTACGAGTAATCCGAGCACTTTGCTGTTTTCAAGTTTGTCCGCGGGCCGCTCGTTTGTTGCTGGAGGTAGAGCATCGTCTTGTAGCTTTGCGCTATCGACAATAACGCTTTCAGACTCAGGCGGTAACATTAACCGATTAACAAGCGGAATAATCACGAACATGATTGCTAATAACAATAAATTGAAGCTGCTAAAAATAGTCTCACTGGTTCTAATTACGCCAATTTGTGCTTCGGAAAAGTGACCTGGCGTTGCAATAGTTAACGGCACAGAGCCCGCTAAACCGCCATGCCATACAATAAAACCCGAGTAAGCACTTGCCACTAACAAGCGATAATCTACCGAAACATTTTTAGCCAGGGCCTTGGCAAAAAGCGCCCCTACTACCAGCCCAAAGCCCCAATTTATCCAACTTGCAATTAGCGATACCAAAGTAACCAACACGATGGCGCTTCCAGGTTTTTTTGCTACACTCGCAAGCCTTTCAAGTATAGCTTTTACCAAAGGCGTGCAGGCCAACATGAAGCCGGTTACTAGCACCAACAACATTTGCATTGAAAACGTAAGCAGCCCCCAAAATCCATCGCCCCACTGCTGAACAGTAGTTAATATTGATTGATTTTGAATAGATGAGGCGAATGCGAAGGTAACAAGCGTTAGTAAAAGTACAAATATGTAAGGGTCTGGAAGATAACGTTCGACAAGTTTCACAAAAGGTTTTGATGCACGGCTTAACATTATCGCCCTCACTACATGTTAAAAACTTGTTGCATACTACCGTATTTTTGACTGTAAGCGAGTATCAAATTCTATTTTGAAAGCCAATTTTTCAGCGTGAATATAACTTCCTCATGCTTAATGGGTTTCGCCAAAAAATCATCCATACCAGTTTTCATGCACTTTTCTTTGTCACTTTGCATGGCATTTGCCGTCATAGCAATAATGGGAATAGTTTTGTAACGCTCACCGGCTTCCCCTTTACGAATAAGCCGAGTAGCTTCAAATCCGTCCATTTCTGGCATTTGACAATCCATAAAAATAATTTTGTAGGCTTCGCTGCCGTGCTTCGATTGAGTAAGAAGCGCTATGGCTTCAACCCCATTTTTAGCTACATCTACACGATACCCTTCGCTTTCAATTACAGAAGTAGCAACTAATTGATTAATTTCGTTATCTTCTACTAATAATATGTTGGCTAAATCTTTCACGGATAGGTCGGGCTCAACTCTGTGTTGATCAATAAGCAATGCTTTAGGCTCGAAATTATCGGCAGTATTTCTAACAGAGTTGGTATCAGGATAGCTACTTACTTCCTTGTTGAAATTTGTTTTCTGTAGTACAGAGAGCAGATCTGATGTTGCAAGTGGCTTAGGATAACTCGCTTCAATTTCGAATTTGCTAATGTCACTAGCAGCATCCATATCGGCCATTAAGGTCATTAAAACGATTCTGGAGTGCTTCGTACGTTTAGCGTTTCGAAGGCTTTGACAAAATCCGTATATCGCAGTTGGATCGGTAGGCTTATCTAAAAATACAACGTCAATCAATGGCGCTGAGTGCTCCTGATGAGCATCATCCATGAAGGAAAATTCGGTGATGGCTTCGTCTATCGAAGAGACACATAAGACACTAACATTCCAACGCTCAAGCTGGGCTTGCATTGCTTTTCTAGTAGAGGCGTTACTATCAACGATTAAGCAGCACATATGGCTTTTAGCTAGCGTGGGCTTATTTAATTCGCTGTTTTTGTCATAACCAACTTCGCACACAACGCTAAAACAGCTTCCCTTGCCTACTTCGGTCTTAACACTGATATCTCCACCCAATAGCTGGCAGAGTTTTTTGGTAATGCTAAGCCCTAATCCCGTACCGCCGTAGCGTCTTGTAGTGGAAGCATCGACCTGAGTGAAAAGATCAAACAAGTGCGGGACTTTTGCATCTGGTATACCTATCCCCGTATCTTCAACGGTCATGCATAATGCTGCGGTTTCACCTTTATCGTGGGGGATCAATTCTGCCTTAATACGTATCTCGCCATTATCAGTAAATTTAACTGCATTGCTAAGTAGATTCGTAATTATCTGCTGAATTCGGTTTGGATCGGATTTAATCGTCGCAACGTTCACTTTTGAAAGATCAACGACCAAAACTAACCCTTTCTCTTGCGCATTGTACGCCAGAGAACGCGCAATATTTTCTATCACTTCACGCACATCAAATTCGACAGTTTCTATTTCGAGCTTATCTGCTTCAATTTTTGAAAAATCTAAAATATCGTTGATAAGTGCCAATAACGAATGAGCGCTTGTGCTGGCAATGCTGAGACGTTGAGTTTGTTCAGATGTCAGGTTACTTCTTTTAAGTAATCCCAACATACCAATTACCCCATTCATGGGCGTCCGAATTTCATGACTCATGTTGGCTAGAAATTCTGACTTCAACTTTGTAGCTTCCTCAGCTTGTTGTAAGGCCAGTTTCAAATCTTCTGCTTGCGCCTCTAAAGATGCGGTTTTCTCTGAGACCTGTTGTTCGAGTGCCTGAACAAATTGCTTTTGTTTTGTAATTTCACTTTGTTGCAGTCGCGTTCTAAGATATACGAAAAAAACTAGGATGCTGAAAAGAAAAGCCGCGTAAAAGCTATAAGCCCACCATGTTTTCCAAGGAGCAGCAGCTACGTGTAAATTAACCGATAGTACTTCTTTGCCCCAATCACCATTAGGCCTCATTGCCTTCACTAAGAAAGTGTAAGTGCCACCATTTAAGTTAGTAAAAGAGACATTATTGAGATTGCCGATATCAATCCACTGTTCATCATATCCTTCCAATTTATAGGCGAAATGAGAGCGCTTGGAAGCAGAAAAGTCTAAGTGAGCAAATTCCAGAGAAAAGAAGTCGTCTTCATAGGAAAGGTAAATATCCCGGACGTAAGACATAGGCGTGCCAAAACTTACTGACTCTCCCATTTTGTGAAAGCCAGTAAGAACGATGTTGGAGTCTACAAACTCGTTTTGCACGTCTGAATAACTGAAGTACTCGACTCCACGTTGGCTGCTGGTAAAAAAGGTATTTTGGGATGCTTTGATAAGACTATTTGAATAAAAATTTTTACCCGCGAGGGCCGTCTCACTGTTGTAACTTAACGCCTGTTGAGTATCGGGGTTGAACAGAAAAATACCTTTATTGGTGGTAAGCCATATTTGGTTGTCGTCACCGTCAGCGACTGCCCTGATTAAATTTGATGGAAGCCCCTTACTCTCATCAAACCATTCAAATGCCTTAGTTTTAGGCACATAGCGATTAAGACCCATTTGGGTGGCGACCCATATTTGCCCATTTTTCGTCTCATGTATATCTTCCACTATATTGCCTAGCAGACCATTTTGCTGATGTGTTGCGCTTTTGAAGGGGATAAACTGTTCGTTTTCAGAAGACCATAGGTTGATACCGCCCCCTGTTCCCACCCACATATTGCCTTCGCGGTCTTTGTATATAATGTGCGTTTCTGGGTGTGAAAGTCCGTCTTCAACCGTAAGATGACGAAAAGCATCGGCTTTTTCGTCGTAAACAAATACACCGTGCTTGTAGGTTCCAATCCAAACCCTACCTTTGTCATCCAAAGCGAGAGATCTGAATTCTGTAAATTGGCGATAGTTTCTGTCCGTTTTTGGGAAAGTGATGTGTTTTATCTCGTCACTTTTTCGGTCAACCCGGGCGATATAATTATCTTGTGCAACCCACAAAACCCCATTTCCGTCGCTCACTATAATCGGGCGCTCTATGACACCCTGTTTTTCGTAGCCCTCAAGCCCCTCGAATACCGAGGTATACTCTTGTTCTAACGTTTTAGTATCCACATCCCACTTGTAGATATCGGCGTTAGCCGTAACAATCAAAATATCACCATTTTCATCACGTTGAATACCGTTCGGCGAGGCCAGCGAATCGCTATTAATCTGCTTGATGTTTCGCCTTGGAGCCAATTTAAAGATGCCGTGGACTTCACTGGTTATCCATTTAGTTTTGGTGTGATCTTCAAAAATAATGCGAAGACCGTTGTTATAACCAAAGTTAACTTGTTCAACGGTATTCCCTTTGCCAGTATGTCGAAAAAGGCCTTGAGTCGTTACAAACCATACCGCACCGTTATGGTCTTCAATCATGGAGTTAACCTGACCTAGGCTCTTGCCGTCGCGGTTTTTCTGAGGAATGAAAGCACCTGATTCCGCAATAAACAAAAAGGGGCCTTCTTGGGTTGCAACGTAGAATTGGTCAGACGACGTTTTAAGCAGGCTTCGAATTTCATTTGCCCCTGTTGCGGTTTGGTTTTTGGGGTCTGGAAAAAAATGCTGGGCGGTTAAGGAACGTTTGTCTAGCAGGTTCAAACCGAAACTTGTTGCAACCCACATAGTATGTTCATCATTATCAATCATGTCCCAAATACGATTGTGAGAAAGACTCGTTTCGTCTGCAGGAATATGTTTAACCTGCTCAAATTCTCCGTCGCCTAAATATCTATTTAAGCCTTGATCATAAGAACCAAACCAAAGTTGCCCTGTTACGTCGTTAAACAGTGACTGAATTCGGTTTGAAGACAAAGAAGTAGAGTCAGTGTTATCGTTCAAATAACGAAAAAATTCACCTGTGGTTGGCTCATATTTATTAAGACCTCCGCCCCAAGTGCCAATCCATATGTCACCATTAGCATCTAGCATTAAATTTCCGGCGTCATTGTGGGATAAGCTTTGACTGTGATTATTATCCGCCTCAAATAGCGTTATTTTTCTTCCGTCATAACGCATAACCCCGTTTTCTGCAGTTCCAAACCATAGAAACCCTTGATGGTCTTGAATGATGGAATAAATTTCAGATGACACAAAGCCGTCTTCGGCGGTTAACAGCTCTACAGAATATTCATTCATGAGCGTGTCAGAGCGAGACGGCGAGGCGCTTGCAAAGCTGGAAAGGGCGTAAATGGCCGCTGTAAAAAAGCAGACTAATGAAGATAGATAACTCGCCATTCCACGACTTGAGATAATTTTCAAAATAATAAAACGGTTACTAGATGAAACTCGACAAACCTTAGAGTATCTCTTTACCCTTATCTATTCTACCAAAGACGTATTTCACAATAAAAAGAACAAAGCTTTGACTTGTATCATAGTGAACCAAAAACCACGCTTTAACATAACGCTATGTGAAGGTTTATTACTTGTTTTCAAATGAGCGACAAACAGCAGGAGCATTTAGAATGACTAAATCATATAAAGAGATTACAGAAAGCCTAAATCCTTACTTAGGCGAAGTTAAGAAAGGTGTCCCAGAGGTAATGAAAGGCTTTTCCGACATGGCTAAAGCTGCAACCGCTGACGGCGCGTTAGATAAAAAAACGAAAGAGCTTATTGCTCTTGCCATTGGTATTGCCACACGTTGTGACGGTTGTATAGGTTTTCACGCGAAAGCGTTAGTCAATTTAGGAGCAACCCGTGAAGAAATTGAAGAAGTATGCGGGATGTCAGTTTACATGGGCGGTGGCCCATCGTTTATGTACGCGGCAGATGCACTACGTGCGTTCGATGAATTTAGCGAATAATTCGCTATAAAGTAAAGGGTCGAAAACGTCTTCGACCCTGTATTTACTCTTTTAACAAGCGTACGTATTACAGCGAGTTCATGCTTTGAACACTGACCTTGCCAAGTCCTGCTGCTTCAACTTCTTCTTTGATCTTTTCAGCATCACCAATGATTATCCAAGTGAGTTTTTCTGGGTGTAACACTTCTTCAGCCGCCCTGCTGAGGTCGTCCAAAGTCAAATTGTTGTACTTCTCCACTAAAAACTCAGGGTAGTTGTATTGTCGATTGAACCTTTTACTCGACAGCAAACTATTCAGCACCGCATTCGCCGTCTCGAATTGACCTGGCAATGAGCGAACTTCATCTAACCGAGCTCTCTCGAGTTCATTCTCCATCGGCGGTTTATCACCTAAATATGCGCTAATCTCTTTTTTAAGTTCACGCAGAGACGGGCCTGTTTTATCGGTTTGTACGGGAGCATAAACCATAAACGGACGCTGACCTCTGGCATCTTGTAGGAAAGTGTACGCACCATAAGACCAACTTTTATCTTCACGTAAATTCATATTCACGCGTGCGGTAAAAGCTCCGCCTAAGGTTTGGTTCATAGCATTGATGGCTATGTTGTTATCAGCCCCCGTAGCCGGTGCCAAGTGAGCGGCTAAAATAAGCGACTGCTGCGCGCCTGGGCGGTCGATAATAATTGCCTGACCTTGTTCAGGCATGGTCGCTTCAGCAATGTGTTTCGCGCCCTTGTCGCCTTTGACTTTCCATTTACCAAACTCTTTTTCGAGCATAGGTTTAACGGCGTCTAACGTAGTGTCACCCACAACAAAAATTGTCGCATTATCAGGGCGTAGCCACGTATTTTTAAAGCTAACTAGATCGCTTCGCGTTATTGCTTGCACGTCTTGCTCTGTTCCGTTACCAGTAAACGGAATACCATAGGCATGGCCTTCGCCATAGATGAGCGGTGGCAGCAACGTAAGCGCAATACTTACAGGCCGTGTTTTTTGCTGTGCGATATTGCTTAGAATAAGTGCACGTTGACGTTCTATTTCCTCATCTTTGAACGTGGGTGATTTTAAGATATCACCCAAGAGTTCCAGCGATGGCTCCATGTTCTCTGTTAGCATCGACATACTAACAGTGGTGGTGTCGAGATTTGAGCCGGCGTTTAAATTTGTTCCCAACTGTTCTAGTTCTGCAGCCAGTTCTAAAGCATCGTATTTACCTGCACCTTCATCAAGCATCTGAGTGGTGAAACTCGCAAGTCCAAGCTTGCCACCGGCGTCAGCCGCGTAACCTGCATCAAACTGTACAGCCACATTAACTAATGGAACCGTAGAGCGTTTTGCAAATACTACATTTATACCATTGGATAGTGTAGTTTCTTTCACTTCAGGGAAGCTCAGTTGGGTCTCGGCATCGATTGACGGCAAACCCGAACTGCGATCAACGCCTTCTGTCGAGGCTGCGTGCTCGATAAACGGAACAACCGTGATTTGATGCCACCCTTCTTCTAGCCATTTATTGGCGGCGGCTTTAACGCTTTTAGGCGTCGCCTGATCTAGCTCACTTAACTCAGTTTTAAAATAATTAGGGTCACCAGCAATAAATTCACCGCTCGCAAGGGTATCAGCCTTGCCACCAAAGCCCCCTACCTCTTCAAGACCACGAATAATCGAAGCACGTCGCTTAGTCGACACCAATTTAACTTCGTCTTTGCTAGGCCCTTTACGCAAAAATTCACTAATGACTTTATCGATTTCTTTTTCCACCATGGCAACGTCAACGCCGTCTTTCACGTCAACCGTTACGCCAAAAATAGACGCCATTTGTAGCTCGTAGTTAAATACCGAGGCATTAGTAGCAATTTGCTGGTCGTAAACAAGTTCTTTATATAGACGAGAATTTTTGCCGTCACCCAACGCGCTTGCTGCAATAAATAAATCGGTTGCGGTTGAAGATGTATTCTCAGGTGACACCCAAAGGCGATAAATTCGTGATTGAGGCACTTTGTCCTGAATAATTTCGCGGGTATTTACGCTGCGTTTCGGCACCCATGCTTGCCATTTAGATAGTGCAGGACCGGGCTCAATATCGCCAAAGTATTTATCAACTAAAGGTTTGGCTTCTTCAGCGTTAATATCGCCGCTTAACACTAAAATCGCGTTATTGGGGCCATAATATTTATTAAACCAGCCCTTTACGTCATCTAACGACGCTGAATTAAGGTCTTCCATTGAACCAATCACTGTGTGGTGATATGGGTGTCCAACGGGGAATAAACCTTCAAAAATGTGTGTAAAAACGCTTCCGTAGGGCTGGTCTTCGCCTTGACGCTTTTCATTTTGTACAACGCCACGCTGTTCATCTAGCTTCTCTTGCGTAACAGCACCTAAAAGGTGACCCATGCGATCAGATTCCATCCACAAAATACGGTCTAGTGCGGGTGTGGGAACGGTTTGAAAGTAATTAGTACGGTCAAAATTTGTGGTACCGTTTAGGCCTGTGGCCCCGGCGTCTTGAAGCGGCCCGAACCATTCATCATCGTAGTTCTCGGTGCCGTTGAACATTAGATGTTCGAACAAATGGGCAAACCCAGATTTACCCTCTGGCTCATCTTTTGAACCTACTTTGTACCACACTGCAACAGCGACCACTGGTGCTTTGCGGTCTTCATGAACAATTACGGTTAACCCGTTATCGGTAGTAAACTTTTCGTAATCGATATTGATGTCATTCGCAGCAAAAGCTGAACTTATCAGCGCACTGCTTACAGCCAGCACACCTACGCTCACTTTCAAGCGCTGGGTGAGATATTCAAGTACAGTCATGTCGTCATCCTTAATTTTTAGTCTGTGCTAAACACCTATGGGCGCCAAGCACTGCACACTCACTATGAGGCATTATAAAAGATAAGCTAATCTGGCAGTAAATAAAGGATAACGAAAAATAAAACTGTAACGGATTGTAAAGGACAAAGGATTGAGAGAAAAAGGAAAAAAGCAACCGGTTGAGAGAAGCAAAGGATAGCCGCATTTACATCGCGACTAACCTATCCCAAAGCGCCTTTACTTGTTTGGCGTCTTCGCTTTCTAGTTCATTGTTGGCAAACGCTTCATTTAAGCTTTCCACCATTTTATCGTTGAGCATGGCTATGGAGGCATCTTCTCGCATTTCCAGTTGACGGGATTCTACTGCGAAATGCCCTTGCAGATAGCTTGCAATAAACAACTCGTCGTCGCTACCGTGATTAACTACGTCGTCAAGGCTTGCCTCTATCTCTGCAATCGCTTTAACGACATGTTCTGGTGCTGCAGCAGGTGGTAACACTTCATACTCCTTTTTCGATATTTAGATATCAGTTCTTAATCTTCAGTTTTCTATTTTCTTAAATTTAAAATGAAACGTGCTGACAATAAACGCATCGCTTCTTCTTTTTATCTTGCTTTTGCTTTTAAACAGCCTGGCAAAGTACTTTATCTTTGTAGCCTGTAATAACCGTAAACGCGCCCGCTAATTCAGAATCGAGGGATGCATCGCTTGAATCTAATCGAAGCGGCTTACCGTTTAATGCCTGAAGTTTTTGCTTAGTGGCGACGACAAGCATGTTTTGTTTGCCAATTTGACGAATAAACGCGGGGCTTAACTGTTGATTTCCGCGGCCCAAGATATGCCCCTGACCACCAATAACCGTCAAAATCACTTTGGTGGGTTTATCTTGAGTTAGCGTAATCAATTCGCTAGCAGTCACGTCACTTGCCACTACTTCACCCTGCTTGACTACGTCAACACCTAACAAGGTATTATCTAAGTCGAGGAACTCCATAACCGCGCCCACGGTCGAGCCAGAACCCATAACAAAATAAGTGTCAGGCTCATCGTCCATAATTTCGCTTACATAAGCGGCAATGTCGTCTAACACTAGCGCCTCGTCTTCTTTGCCGCCCATTTTTACTGCTTGAACGTAAGTCAACTCGGCCGGTACCCGCATTTCACCGTAATGCTTAGCAATCACTTTTCCTTCGCGAAACGCATTTTCATCAATATCACGGACTTCGGCGTCCATCTCGCTAACTAGCTCACCAGCGATCATTTGGCTTACTACCTGCCCCGCCGCTGACGGCGATACACAGTAAACGCCTGAATGAATTTTGCAGCCCGCTGGCACGCCTAACACTGGTACCTGCGTGCCAACTACGCTGCAAATATTTCGCGCAGTGCCGTCGCCTCCTGCGAACAGTAGTAGGTCAACGTTAGCTTCTACCATGGCTTTTGCAGCGCGCTCTGAATCTTCACCTTCGGTTTGCTCGGCATTAGGTGTGTAGATTACCTCATAAGGAATACCTAGAGATTCACACACTGTTTCGCCCATATCGCCTGACGCGGTCATGACAGTAAATTGCCCCGATAATGCTTCAAGAATACTAAGTGCTTTAGCCACCTTTTCGTTGGCTTTTTGCTCTGCACCCATGGCAAGTGCTTTTTCACGAATTTCAGCGCCGTCACTGCCTTTAAGTGCAAGAGCCCCGCCTATTCCAGCAAAAGGGTTTACCAGAACACCAAGCTTAAAAATGGCTGGGCGGTCAGAGTCGTTATTTATCATGCTGCATTTGCTCCAGGGGCGTCATCGTGCTTCTTTTTGCAAAAAGTATTTTCTAAGGCGTTGATAAAGCGTTCAGCTCTAGGCGGAAAGCCATCGGCTTTATAAAGCGCTAGCTGCGCTGCAACATTTTTAGTAAAACCTTCTCTGTCGGGTTCTGCGCCGTTCAAATTGTCGGTACTCACCTGAAATCTTCTTCCACAGGCTTCGGTAAACGCCCATTCGATAGCTTGCGGCTTAATTTCTACTTTTTCAAAATCTGCCTGCTGAGTTTCATTACGTCCATCAGGGCAATACCAGTATCCGTAATCTTCTAAAAGCCTGCGCTTTTCGCCCGCAATGCACCAATGGGCAATCTCATGCAAAGCACTTGAAAAAAAACCATGAGCAAACACGATTTGATGGTAAGGTTTTTCGTTACCTGCAGGGATGTAAATAGGTTCATCATCGCCTAAAACCAAGCGTGTATTGAAATCTTCAAACGTGCTATTAAATAATGATATTAACGTGGGAACATCTTTGTCTCTTTCTGAACCTAGCTTGTGTGCATAAGCGGGATCATTTTCGAGGGTATTGTTCAATGATGACTGACTACTTTGACTGTTCATTACGTTAATTAATAATCTAAATAAGCGAGCTAAACTAATGGCGGCGAGTATACCAGTAAAACATCACTTTCTCACTTGAAAGGCACGCTTGCTTGGGTCAATCTAGGTTTACAAAAATTGAGTTATGCCAACGTTACGGGGAGTTTGTCATTTGGCGCAAGAGATCATTAAACATATCCATCGGGTAAATGCCCTTCGTGATTTGGCTAATCAACTGGGCGTAATGCCTATCATTCATCAGCTGCAGCATTGGCAATGTGAGCGTTTACTGGTTACTCACGACGATTTAGCCCAGCAAAAGCGTTACCAAAAAGCCATGGCGTTTTTTGTGGATGAGTTGTATGGCCCAAAAGACTTTAGCCAACGGGACGCTGACTTAGTTCGCGTTATTCCAAAACTCGCAAAAGTACTCCCCGATAAAGCCATGAACGCCATGGACGATGCACTATCGTTAAATGCATTGTCGTTTGATTTAGATATGGCGATGGCTCAGTACCTTAACGCTCACTTTCCTGACGAACCCATCAATCGCGATAACTATGCGCTCGCCTATCGACACGTTAGCAGAATCGACGATCGCACACATCAAATCGATATAATTTCACACTTGGGCGATCAACTTTCTGATGTCATAAAAATTCGTGGTATAGGTATGCTAATTTCTCTATCGCGGAGACCCGCAAAGCTTGCAGGCTTGCTTGCCCTACACGAATTTTTGGAACGAGGGTTCGATGCGTTCAAAGCCTTAGGTGATGTACAAAGCTTTATTCAGCCGGTGTTGGTACGTGAAAAGGCGATAATGCAGACGTTATTGAGTGACGAGTTGACGTTACCTGAAGATAACCCTTTACCTGTTATGTGAAGCGAAGTTGTGGTAGATATAAAACAGATTGAAAGAAAGGAAGAAATTTGAGCAACCCAACGCTAAATTGGATGTTAGACACCCCCTACGTGCAGCAATGGCATGTTGATGAAACGCACATAGACCACTATCAACATGTGAATAATGTGGCATACCTGTCGCAGCTAGAAAGCTTGGCATGGGCTCATTCAAACGCGCTCGGTTTACAATTTGCCGATTATCAAGCGCTAAACCGAGGTATGGTGATCAAGCGTCACGAACTTAACTATCACCTGCCAACTCATCTTGGTGATACCTTAGAATGCGCAACGTGGATAGTGCATTGTGACAACAAACTGACTTTAAAGCGTCAATTTCAGTTTATCTGCCCAAAGCGAAACAAAACCGTATTCGATGCCATAACCACATTTGTATGTGTTAGCCTTGATACAGGCGCGCCAAAACGGATGCCTAAGCAGTTTGTGGACGTTTATGGTCAGGCGTGTTTAAAACAATGAGAAGATGGCTCGCAGTTCTGCTTACACTGTTTCTATGCGTGTCGTTAGGCATCAATGTTTACCTATGGATTAGCTTAAAGCAGCACAATGACAGTGCTTATAAGCTGGAAGCAAGCTATGAGCATCGTTTACAACATGAGGCAGCGCAAGAAAGTGAGAAACAGGCGAAGGGCAATATAGAGCCCTTCAACAAACAACGTGAACCCACCTTTTCTTCGAAGGTTGACAGAACTAGCATACCGTCAAATGAGCGTGAAGATCTACGCTCAACTTCGCGACAGATTACCCAAAATAATATAGCAGCCCTAACCACTCTGCTCGATGACGGACAGTATGCGTTACTCGCCACTGAACTAACCAACTATTTAAAAAATAGCCCGCTCAACGAATCGCTACTGTTACTGGAAGGTGAGTTGATTGAGATGACGAAGCCACTTCCCACGGCTCTGGTACACTATTACGATTTAGCTGAGTTGTCTCTTTCACTTGAAACGCTCTCGTTGATCGACACTAAAATTGCCACTTTATATCAGCAGGCGCAAACGCAGTTAAGTCAAGACGAACAATGGGAACTAGTTGCTAGGTTAAATGAGCCCTTGTATCAACGCATACCCGACGCTAAACACTACACCCTCAATTTGGCTGAAGCGTACGCTTACCAGCAAAAGCTTACGCTAATGGAAGATGTACTCGCCGCTCTGCCGTTAAACGACAGAGACGCCAATATGATTCGCGATAAAGCCTATGAAATGCGCGATATGGCCAGCGCAGACACCGCACCAAGCAACAGCGAAATTGAACCCACAAGCCCAGACGCGGCTCGGTATCAAACACGCGTAGCCCTTGAACGCATTGGCGATCAATATCGTCTTGAGGCAAAGGCGCTTAACCAAAAAGCCAACATGATTTTAGATACGGGTGCCAGTACTACTGCAATATCGTCGCGATTATTTGCTCGCTTGGGCCGTATGCGAAACCTCACGTTTATTGGCAACTTCAACGTTAGAACCGCATCAGGAACTATCGAAGCTCCACTTATACAAATACCGCGATTTTATTTCGCTGGCTACGAGTTCAATGATGTATCTGCCATCGTTCTTCCCGAGGACGCCCTACCCGATGCTGATGGTTTACTGGGAATGAACGTCTTAGGGCAGTTTGACTTTGCGATAATGCCCCAGTCTAGCGAGCTGATTTTGACAGAGCGAGACTAACCTATTTCAAAAGCATGTGTTTCAAAAGCATGTCACGATTTCACAACACTTTACCTGTTCAACTGTCATAACGCTTTGCTGTCTTATAGTTCAACTAAAGGAAACGTCTCAAACGCCACGCCTTCATGCCCTGTTTTCATAAAGTTGCGGATATTGGCGTGGTCGTTACCACTAGGGTTATTAAGTACGTCTTCGCGATAGAATCGTCCAAACAAAGCCAGTGTTTGTGCTTGATTTAGCTTTAAATGCTGACCCAGTGCAAGCAGCTTGCATGAACCATTATTCTGGTTTGCTTCGTTTGACACATCACCATTGGTAAACGCGGTTGGCGTAAAGGCAAAAGCACTATCTACGAGCGCGATAACATCGTTAAACTCGATAGTCTCTGGTGAATTGCTAACGGCTTGAACTAAGTCTCGGGTGTTGCTGTATGCCATGTTTATCTCGAAAAAAAGAAAGTGATAATAGCAGGTCTAGGTAACTTCAACAGGCCGAAACAAATTTGGTTTCGGTATTTTCATAAAAAATCACAGCCTTCGGCAGCTAGAAAAAATAAACCCCTCCGAAAAAAGAGGGGTTTACATCAATCTGAAGTACCTTTTAATGAGGCACTTATATTTCTAACTTTGTTTTTGTGCTAGGTCGTTAAACTGCAGCACACACTCGCGTGCCTTGGTCGATGGCGCGTTTTGCGTCTAGCTCTAACGCTTCATCAGCACCGCCAATTAAGTGATAAGGCATGTTTAAGCCTTCAACGATATCTCGCATCGGCTCCTGGCCTGCACAGATGATGATGTTATCTACTGGCAATACTTGGCTATTGCCTTCTACCGTAATGTGTAGCCCTTCGTCATCAATTTTATCGTAGCTTACGCCAGGGATCATGGTAACGCCTTTGGCCAGCAAGCCTACTCTGTGTGCCCACCCCGTTGTTTTGCCTAAACCTGCGCCTACTTTTGTAGTCTTGCGCTGTAGTAGGAAGATCTCTCTTGGCGATGGCTCTGGCTGCGGCTTAACGCCTTCTATACCCGCGCGAGCCGAGAAGGTCATATCAATGCCCCACTCTTTCATAAATGCAGGAATGTCTTGGCTTGGCGTTTCTTTGCCATGAGACAAGTATTCAGCGGTATCAAAACCAATACCACCAGCACCGATAATGGCCACTTTATTGCCAACGGGTTTCTTTTCCTTCAATACTTCGATATAGGTCAGCACTTTCTCATGCTCAATACCTTCAATCGCTGGCGTGCGTGGTTTGATACCCGTTGCTACCATCACTTCGTCAAACCCTTCATCGTTTAACGTGGCGGCGTCAACATAGGTATTCAGTTTAAGGGTAATGTTTTTGTGAAGCTCAATCTGGCGCTTGAAATAACGCAGCGTCTCGTAGAACTCTTCTTTACCAGGGATTTGTTTGGCGATATTAAATTGACCACCAATTTCACTAGATGCATCGTAAACCACAACATCGTGTCCACGCTCAGCTGAGG
Organism: Alteromonas sp. KUL150; assembly: GCF_009811475.1. NCBI lineage: Bacteria > Pseudomonadati > Pseudomonadota > Gammaproteobacteria > Alteromonadales > Alteromonadaceae > Alteromonas > Alteromonas sp. KUL150. The sequence goes on along the minus strand of NZ_BLIJ01000011.1, from coordinate 2,917 downwards.
TGACTGCCGCTGCTAATCCAGCCGGGCCTGCACCCACAACTGCAACACGCTTTTTGGTATCGGCTGGTTTCACGTTAATTTCAAGCTCGTGGCAGGCTCTTGGATTTACCAAACAGCTGGTCATTTTACCGTTAAATACATGGTCAAGGCAGGCTTGGTTACAGCCAATACAGGTATTAATTTCATCGGCTTTATTTTGCTGCGCTTTGCGCACAAAGTCAGGGTCGGCCAAGAACGGACGCGCCATAGATACCATGTCAGCATCACCGCGAGACAACACTTCTTCAGCAACCTCTGGGGTGTTGATGCGGTTCGATGTAATCACTGGAATTGATAGTGCTTCGCGGAATTTAGCCGTTACCCACGTAAATGCCGCACGGGGTACTTTAGTTGCTATTGTTGGGATACGCGCCTCATGCCAGCCAATACCGGTGTTGATAATAGTGGCACCCGCTTTTTCGATTTCTTTACCAAGCTGTACGACTTCTTCATAAGTAGAGCCACCTTCAACCAGGTCGAGCATCGACAAACGATAGATAATGATAAAGTTCTTACCTACTGCCTCGCGCACGCGGCGTACTACTTCAATCGGCAGGCGGATTCGGTTTTCGTATTCGCCGCCCCACTCATCGTCACGGTGGTTAGTACGCTTAGCAATAAACTGGTTAAGGAAATAACCCTCTGACCCCATGATTTCAACGCCGTCGTAACCTGCGCGCTGGGCTTGGGTTGCGGCAGTGATGAAATCTTTGATTTGCTTTTCAATCTCTTCAGCTTCAAGTGCCTTAGGCTTAAACGGATTAATTGGCGCTTGAACCGCAGAAGGTGCAACAAGCTTAGGGCTATACGCATAACGACCCGTATGCAGTATCTGCATACAAATCTTGCCGCCTGCAATATGCACCGCGTCAGTCACTTCCTTGTGGTTTTTCACCGCTTCGTCGGTGTCTAGACGAAACGTTGATGGATGAGTAGCGCCTTCTTCATTTGGCCCAATACCGCCGGTAACAATAAGACCTACACCACCTCTGGCACGCTCGCCATAAAATGCCGCCATGCGTTTGTGGCCGTCGGGTAATTCTTCTAAGCCCGTGTGCATAGAGCCCATAAGCACACGGTTTTTGAGGGTGGTAAAACCTAAATCTAACGGGCGAAATAAATGAGGGTATACGGGATGATCGGTAACGGTCTGATTCATGATACATTCCTGAAAGTCGTTTTGGCTTGGTAAAAGCCGTTAAAAGCCTGTTTAAATATTCTTGTCTAATACGCTTTTTCTGTGAAGGCGCTCTAAAATTCAACTAATTACATTCACTTACGAATTCATTTTCTTAATCGCTGTGTGTAATGGCGGATACTCCGGCAGCGTTTTTGTTTTCTGTGCTTCCATGGCTTTGAAAACGTCTTCCATTTGGAACATTCCCGCCTGCCATGTGGCCATATAAGTCAAGCTTTCTGCCACCGTGTGTTCTACCGCGTAGTTAATCATAGTCTTAGTGCCTGAAACTGCTAGCGGCGAATTCATTGCAATCTGCTGAGCTATTTTCATTACCGCTTCTAGCATTGACGCTTGATCATCGAATACCTGATTCACAAAGCCGAGCTGCTGCGCTTCTGCTGCACCAAAGTTGCGACCGGTATACGCCAACTCTTTCACTATGCCAATGGGAATAAGCTTTGGGAGGCGCTGAAGCGTGCCCACATCCGCCGTCATACCTAATTGGGTTTCTTTAATGGTGAAAAAGGCATCTTGGGTGCAATAGCGCATATCGCATGCACTTAGTAAATCTACAGCTCCACCAATTGCCCCGCCTTGCACGGCACCAATAACCGGCATACGTGCCTGCTCTATGGCGGTAAAGCTATCTTGAAGCAACATCACCATACGGCGCATACGCTCAGCTCTGCGCGATGGGTCGCCCTTAAAGTCTTCTTTCATATTCAGGAACACCGATAAATCCATACCGGCAGAGAAATGCTTACCTGTAGATGAAATAACGATTACCCGTGCTTTGGCTTCATCATCTATTTCACGAATGGCTGCCGGTAGCTCGGTCCAGAACTCTGGGATCATGCTGTTCATCGCTTCAGGGCGATTAAGTACTACGTGGGCAATATGGCCTTCTTGTTTTACTTCTAATGTAGAGTACTTCATGGTTTGCGCTGTCTCCTTGGGCTGTTCCTGTTAACAAATTTGCAAACTAGACAGCGTCAAGATAAAAGGCTATGTTGACAGTGTCAAGATAAAACGTTATCTATTCGTCCCAATTGCAACAACGGAAATATTTGATATATGGCTAATGCAGTACAAAGCTATCATCATGGCGATTTACGCAGTGCCCTTATAGAGGCAGCAACGGCGCGTTTGTCGGAGCATGGCGTTGATAGTCTTTCGCTGAGAAAGCTGGCTGAGGATGCCGGCGTCTCTCGTACTGCGCCCTATCACCACTTTAAAGACAAGAGTGCCCTGTTAAGCGCTATTGCGGCCAAAGGCTTTAGTGACTGGCATACCGCAGCTAAACGAATATTTGAGCAAGACAATAAAACTCCACAGGTGCGTTTTCGCGAATTTGTGCATGAATACATTGGCTACGCTGCCGACAACCCAGAGATGTATGAATTAATGTTTGGTCGTACTATCTGGCAGAATCAAGCGGCCACTAATGACCTGAAAAACGTGGCATTCCCCTGCTTTCAGTTTCAAGTGACGATGACGCGCTATTGGCAAGAAAAAGGGTTGCTGCCGAATAATCAAGATGCTCTTCGTTTAGCTCAGGTTACGTGGGGCACGTTACATGGAATTGCAAGGTTACTGATTGACGGTATCTATGCTGACAATAGCCATATTAAAGAAATGTGTGACTGTGCAGCGGACTTATTTATGCAAAAGCAGCCCTAATCAAGCTTTAATACCAGT
>NZ_BLIJ01000010.1:0-82065 GCF_009811475.1 Alteromonas sp. KUL150 | reverse complement strand
CTGGCAAGCGTCATAGCGAGACAGTGCCTCGCTCCTAACTTTCACACCTGTTTAAGCAGACTCAGCTTAAGCTAGAGAAACAGGCTGACCTTCGTGGGTCGCTTTAATAAACTCAGCAGCACGTTCGGCAATCATGACGGTGGGTGCATTGGTATTGCCGCCAATCAAGCTTGGCATCACCGAAGCATCTACCACTCTTAGACTTTTTACACCTCTTACTCGCAATTGTGTATCAACCACTGCCATCTCATCGTCATCACTGCCCATTTTACACGTACCAATTGGGTGATAGATGGTTTCAGCTCGCTCACGTAAAAATTCTAATATTTCTTCATCGGTTTGCGCATCTTCCCCTGGGTATAGCTCACTGCCTTGGAACTTGTCGAAGTCTGGTGCAGATAGTAGCTTTCGGGCAATACGCACGCCTTCAATCATGACTTGCTGATCTTCTTTTGCAGACAAATAATTCGGATCGATAAGTGCCTGGTCAGCAGGATGGTTGCTTTGAAGCGAGATAGTGCCGCGGCTTTTGGGGTATAGGCAACATACGTGAAGGCCATAACCGTAACCAAAAGCTAGCTGTCTTCCATGGTCGTTTAGAATTGCAGGTAAAAAGTGGAATTGAATGTCGGGGCCTTGTGTGGCTAAACTAGAGCTCACAAACCCCCCCGCCTCTGCAACGTTTGATGAAAGAATGCCATTTCGTTTGAACGCGTAGTCAACGCTAGCTTTAATGTAAGAAGGAAGCGCACCGAAGGCTACCGCGTATCCTTCCCGTGCTTTACAGGTATACTGTACTATTGCATCCAGGTGATCTTGCAAGTTTTGTCCGACACCCGGCAAGTCTTGCTGGACGAATATACCTTTTTCTTCCAACTCAGCGCGTGGCCCAATGCCAGATAACATAAGCAATTGTGGCGAGTTAATAGCGCCACCACATAAAATGACTTCGCTTTTGGCAAAGTAACGATTTACCGCGCCTTTTTCACGCACTTGAACGCCGATAGCTCGGCCCTCTTTAAGCAGCACTTTCTCTGCCGCAACTTTCGTGAGCACCGTCAAATTATTTCGATGCTTAGCTTGAGAAAGGTAACCTTTAGCGGTAGAACAGCGTTGCCCGTTAATTTGAGTGACGTGATAAAAGCCAAGCCCTTCCCGCTCGTCGCGATTAAAATCGTCGAGCTGTTTATAACCGGCGAATGACGCTGCATTTACAAATGCGTCTGAAAGCACGCTTGTATGCCGAAGCTTGCTAACATTTAGTGGGCCACCTGTGCCGTGGAACTCATCAGCCCCTTCTTCAAAGTTCTCAGAGCGTTTGAAATAAGGCAGTACATCTTCAAATGACCAGCCCTCGGCTCCTTCTTCATTAGCCCAGCGGTCGTAGTCTTCTTTTTGCCCCCGTATATAGCACATGGCGTTGACTGAACTGCTGCCGCCCAAGGTTTTACCGCGAGGCCAAAACAGCTCTCTGTCATACATTTCTTTTTGAGGTGCCGTATGATACCCCCAGCCTATGCCTTCAAAGCGGCTGAGTACAGAAAGGCCAAAAGGAATATGGATTAACGGATTCGTGTCTTTAGAGCCGGCTTCTAATAGCAAAATATCAAGCGCAGGATTTTCTGACAAGCGCGTGGCAAGAACAGCACCAGCAGAGCCTCCACCTACAATAATATAATCGTACTTGTTGAGTACTTCGCTCATTTCGCTAGCTCCTTAAGCCAAATCGAATAATGTTAAAAAAACGTTGTGGTACGACCAGATTAGCAAACAATACTTCATCAATAAAAGAATTAAATTGATAGATTTAAAAAATCTAATAATCCTGATAACTTAGTTTATCGATCATCGAAAAACGCTAGCCTGCTGTCAGCCACTGCATAATCATTAGCAATACCATGAGTGTGAATTTTGCCAAATAACCTATCGTTAAAAGACAAATGCAAAGTGTATTTTGCTCAGTGGCTTGTAAAACTAGGGAAACTGACACACGACGATTTTTCCAAGTCTGAGCTGCACAGTCTAATAGCTAATAGTTTTCCCTACACATTCACGTTTGAGATACCCGTTGGTACGGGTACTGTGAGAGTCCTTGAAGGTAACTTGATTCTGGATAGTGAACATAACCGTATCGGCCTTCAGTGTTTAGCAGCGTTAAAGATTGAAGTTGCAGCAACCACTATCTACCGTGCCCACGTAGTTTTCACTTTATCTGCTACCCCCCACTACGACAAAAACATGAGTACGCTTTATTTAGTCGACTTGAAAACCGATAGCGTCACATTGGTGAACGACGATTATGCTTTAATTAAAGATACCCAATTTTTACTCACTCGCTTTTTTCCCAAAAGTGTCAATAACTTGTTCGGAGGGCCACTGAAAACCGCTTTTTCGTTGTTTAGCGCGGGCACATCAGACATCGCTGCCGACTATCTGAGGCTCTATCTATCAGGCTCGAAGCAAGCGATATTGGACTACCACACACCACAAATTGACAGCGCAATTAAAAAACAGATTACTCAAGAACATTTAAGCCACACCATGCGAAACGATCACTGGCGAGAGGTCCTTTTTTCCAAGCTTGGTCAAAGTGTGCGGGTTGAAGACGACGTACTCCGTTTCTACCTAAGCAAATAACCTCTTCCTTGTCTCAGCTTACTGTTTTCAATACTTCACCATTCAAGAAAGGTTTTCTACCACGTTTTTAATGGTCTGAAACAATGGAGACCGGCACCATATCTACCTGTTCGCCGATGTCTTCAATATTGAGTCTTGGGTCGTCCACGCTCGCTTCTAACATATCAAACGCTTCTTCCACGTATCTTGCTAACGGCTGCAACGATTCTATATTTTTATTACAGCATACTAAGCCGACGTTCGCTGTGCCCGCGTAAGTCATTAGCGTAATGTTTACTCCGCCGCCCGGTGTCATCGTCGAAATGGGATAGCAAGCTAAGAGTTCAGCGTCTTTCAAATAGCGGATATCTTTAGGTCCTGGTACGTTTGATATTAAAATATTGGCAATTGGCTTAACTACGCTCGATAAATTTAGCCATTCAAATACTAATGCCAGCGATTGAATTACAATGGTATAGCCGCTAAAAGCTGCAGGTCGGGCATGCTGAGCGGCGTGTTTTACAATACGATGATTGACCACAATTTGGCGCAGTCGAAGGTAGGGGTCTGTTTCGCCGTGAGCGAGCTGAACCGGTACAATGGCAATTTTATTGCCTGTAGTTTTCTCACCGGGTTTGCGCAAATTAATCGGCATATTGGTGAACAAGGCTTTTTTAAATACCTGCCCGTGATCTTGCAGTAGTTTATGAACGCCGATATCAAAGGCACATAACAGTACTTCATTGGCAGTCGACCGAGTACGTCTTGCAAGCGCCTTCACTCGCTTAAAGTCTAAATCCATGGTCGCTACCGCTCTCCCTGCTTTAACCTGCCCGGTTAGTACGGTTTTTGTCCCTGTGAATGGAACCGGCATATAGTGAGGGTTAACCCGTAAAATCTTCATAAAGATACGAAGAAAAATAACTAATAAATCAAAAGCCGTTTTGAGTGCGTAACCGACACCAACTAGGCGTTTATAAAAACTGATGGGCTCATGACGCCTGTGCCTAAGCCGCTTTACCGCCCACACCGGCGTAAACTTTGTCTCATGTGAGTGTGATACATAGCCAGCCTGAAACCAGCGTACCAATGTCGCTCCGTCTCCATACATGTGATGAACCCGCGCATATATGGCAAACGTATCGCTATTATCGTCAAATATGAAATGGTATTGCCACAAAGGTTTATCGGGGTCCAAACGTGACGCATGTAGTCTCGCTACGAAACCATCTAGCGCTTCTCTGTTTTTCACATCAGCAACGCGATGAATCTGAACGTGATAATCCATATTGAGTTTTTTAACGGGCGCAAACCCCACCGGATAACCTAATACGGTTTTTACTGCACAATTAAATGGAGAGGTAGCACGAGCAAAACTTCGTATCTCTTGGAACAATTGAGGAACATAGTCTGTACTTTTTGCTCCCTTAGGAATGGCAAGTAGCTGCAAACAAGCGACATGTTTCGGATTTTCATCTGATTCTGTTATCCAAAATGACTTATCTAAGAAACTGAGCGTTTTTGCCATGGTTATTCCTCTAAGCGAAGTCGAATGGGGATTGCGTTGAAGCATCTCTCATGAAATCGTGAGAGTTGAGCAGCTGCGACAGTTGATGCTTCTGTTCATCTGAAAGCGCCAGCCTTGGTAATACACTCACCATCATTAGCGACAACGCATGATAGCGCTGCATAGCACTGTCCATATGACTGTTTAACTCATCGAATTGGCACGACTGAGTTATGATCAACGAGATTAAATCTACTAGTAACGATCTATCTGATTTCGTCGCGATAAGGGTTTCTTGCTGAGCTAACGCGTCAAAAAGAAACGCCAACTGTTTGTTCAAGTTTGTCAGTATGTGCTGGCGGGGACGAACAATAGCTGGGTATTTTTCAGCTAAATCCGCCGGACTGCGATAAAAAAAACGAAAAACGTGAATGCTATCAACGAGTAGAAACAGATAGTACATGATTTCTTCAGGGTGAAGAGTATCTAGCTTATCCCTATTCAATACTTTATGCATTTGTTGCTCATGCATTTTCATTAATGCACTTACAATACTGTCTTTACCTTTAAAGTGGTAATAAAGGTTTCCTGGACTAATATCCAACTCTAAAGCAATGTCTACACTGGTCACGGTATTTTCGCCGTGCTCGTTAAACAACGTAAGCGCAGTAAGTAATATTTTTTGCGCTGTCTTCATAATTGAGTCCAATCCTTTTACATAAGCTATGAAATAGCAACGTTGCGGTATAAAACACTCTGCATGATCTTCACTACATAAAAACAAGATAAAGCTGGGCAATCCCAGCCACCATACCTAAAATAGCGCCGGTCACGATGAGTTTCCACTCGTCTTGTTGATAAGCTGGCCGCAATACCCCTTCAAATTCTTCAACGCTTAATGCCTGCATTCGCTCACTGAGATCATGACCAACCTGCAACGCATTGTTGGCGTAGTCAAACGCATACAACAGATATTTATCAGAATTATCGAATATTTGACGCACCGCTAGCGCTTTCATGTTGTGATAATTTTCCGAGCCGACGCCCAGTGCAAAATAGGGTTGCGCTATGGCGACATAGCGCTCGATGGCATCATTAACGTGAAGCTCAATGAGTTCTAGTAACTGCGCTGAACCTGAACCGTGAAGGATAATGTGGGTGATATTTTTAGGCGTGATAAGCTTTTGCTCTATAATGGTAGAGTAAACTTCAGACACTTCCTTTTGGCGCTTTAAAAACATGCCCTGAACAGTGATGGGCCCTAATTTTACCGGTCGTTTAGGTTCAAAGATAATTTTAATGGCAATCCAATTTGTCGCATAACCGACCAAGAGCCCGCCTAATGGCAATATCCACCAAGCCTGATAAAAATACCAAAGCAACATGGTCGGTAGGCCGAATAGGAAACCGAAATAGAAGCCTGAACGCACGATAAAGGGAAACTCTTTACTGCCCGCAGTCAGAAATATTTCGTTGACTAGTTCTGGCGCATTAACGAGCTGTTCTACAACCAGTTCCTTAATATCCAAAATTTCAGAGACATTATGCTGGAAGTCATCCACCATTTTATGAACCACATTGGGAATATCGTTTTCTATTCGCTGATAGACCAGGTTTTTACCTTGTACGGGAAGCGCTGCCCACAGCTGTGGCGCTGATTCGGACATTACATCGTTTACGACTTTGCGAATAACTTGGCTTAAACGCCTTTCAATAGCCTTGGTGAGTTCGTCTGCATCGAGCCGCTGAGCTAGCTCTTCAACACTAAGAAGCTTTCCAAGAACTAACTCAACTTCAATCTCCGCCATTTGACGGCGCTTTGCAGGGATAAGACCTTGCCATCCGAAAATAGGTTTTACGCCCACAAATTCGATGGGATAAAACATCATCTTTACCGCAAGATAGTTGGTAAGCCAGCCAACGATAGCGCTAATTAAAGGAATTGATAGCAAACTCAGGGTTTCAAGGTTCCATTCCATACTGCAAGTAAGGGTTCCAATTTATTATTCTCATCATCAGGCTACTGAGTGCTTATGAAATGGTCAACGTAAAAAGTAAAATTACTTCGAATTGTTGATTGAAAACAAGTAAGTGAAACAGTAATAACTAGACATATTAATACGCTCTTATAGCAAATTAGGTCTAGTTATCTAGCTATTAGGTAGTGAATTCTAAATAAAGCTCATAAACTGCAAGTATAGGGTGTTGTGCGTCGTGAATTCACGTTTGAATTGTCTGTTCAAGGATAGTGTGGTGTAAAAGCTAGCTTATTAGCGAATAAGCTTCAGCATTAGATGAGAGTTCGATTTACAAAACCTAAGGGCATTAGATTGCTGTAATTTTTAAATTACAGCGGTTAACAAAGCATAACTTTGCTAGTTCAACATTGTAGGTATTTGTCATGGCAGTATTCGATTTGCGATTAAAAAAACTAGAACATGATATCGAGCATGCGAGAAATTATGATGAATATGAAGGCGCATGCTTAGCTCATGATGCGCTGTCGGGCGCTGACGAGTGGAAAGCAAAAGACGAAAGTGAAAACTACGATTACAAGCTAATTCGCAAACGTGTTCAGCGCCTGCAGCTAGCAAGAGGAAAAGGCGACCTGCATGCTTTGATGTCAATACTTCATGAAGGCCTTCACGGTAATTTGGGAAACATCGCCAACCCGATACTGCTTACCCACTGCAAAATCGGAACTAAATATCTTGTCGAACAATTTATTGATGAAGTGACGCTGGCGCTAGAGCAAATTTTTCACGCCGATGAACAGCATGTAGACTTTTACGAAAAGCTTTCTTTCTTTGAAGAAACCGCGCATGCCTTTGGCCGAAGCTGTTTGATGCTATCTGGCGGCGCAGGTCTAGGCTTCTTCCATGCTGGCGTCGTTAAATCACTCAACGAAAAAAACCTATTGCCCACGGTGGTTTCAGGCTCAAGTGCTGGGTCAATCATTGCGGCCATGTTGGGTACCCGCAACCATGATGAACTTCGTGAATCACTGAGCGCCGAGTTTATCTACGAAACATTCAAACATTGGCGCAGCTTTGCTGGGCTAGGAAAAAAAGGGCTATTCGACAGCTCGGTATTAGAAAACGCCTTAATTGAGCTTTTTGACCTTACCACCTTTGAAGAAGCGTTTAAGAAAACCGGGAGACATATCACAGTAACCGTTTCTCCGGCTGATCTTCACCAGCACTCACGGTTGTTAAATGCCAAAACCTCGCCTAATGCCATCATTACTCAGGCAGTTAGGGCATCCTGCGCTGTACCGGTTATTTTTAGTCCCGTTCAGCTACGTGCAAAAACGCCGGCTGGAGACATTGTGCCTTACATTCCAAATCGGCGCTTTGCGGACGGTTCATTAATGGCAGACCTCCCCTTTGAGCGACTAGCAAGGCTGTACGGCGTGAACCACAGTATTGTTAGTCAGACTAATCCTTTAGCGGTACCTTTTATCTCGCCGAACCGTATCGATCCTAATTCTGTTTGGGATATGTCGGCGCGCCACATTGGTCAGCTTGCCAAAACAAACAGTATTTTCGCCATCGATATTATTGAGCGTTTGACCGGAAATAAAAACGCAAAGCTGGCTATTCACAAAGTACGTTCTATCATAGATCAGCAATACGTGGGCAATATCAATATATTACCCAAGCGACAAATAAGAAACTTGTCGCATGTATTGTCTAACCCAACCCGCGAGAGTATCGCACAGTTGATAGATAGCGGTGAACGGGCATCATGGCCACAACTCCATGTTATTAAAAGAAATACCAAAATAAGTGAGAAGTTGCGGTATCATTTAAGCCAATTGAAGAAACGTGAAGCAGTAGAGTTAGGCCATGTCGTAAGGTAACGCGTGGATATAAACGCGTGGACAGAACTGCTTAGCCTGGATTAGCTTAAGACAACAAGCAGCTATTTACAGTATCAAATTAAAGGATAACGGTGAGCGCACAAAGCCAAAACCCAGACAGCATTTACACACAGCAAGTAAAACAACTCATCAATATGATATCCCCTCAAGAAGCTGGCTACGGTTCAGTGTTTGAGGATGCTCGTCATTACTTTTCCCTTACGCCTTCGCTTTTAAATCACATTAGCGATTTAAAAGTTGAACTCAAAAAAATAGAAGGTAATAAGAAAAAAGAAATTCTGGCTGAACAGCTTGCTAAGCAGATAAAAAATAGCACAGAGAAATTAGAGGAAGAGCGCCTTGCTAGGCTAGAGCGTCTTGATGCTGTTTGCACCAAAATTATCGAGTTGAGCGAAGGTGAGAACTGGCAAGAGACTCAACAACAAAGCGCCAAGCTACTCGGCACGCTTATGCTACTTACGCCAGGAGCAGAAGGAAATTTTGCTCGGGTTCACATGCGGTTTAAGCCTTTGTATAAAGCGGTATTAACCTTGCGACTTGTCGACCGTTTGCTTGAACACGATACTATCGCGCACAGATACCTCTCCAAATACCGGGAAGCTTCATCGCGCTTTCGCGGAAATCGCTACTGGCAGGAAAAATGGAAAGTTGAGCTTGGACGACCGCTTATTACAGCTGCACTTCTGCAAGACATAGGTTTACAGAGCCCTGCATCGCTAACCATCCTGAAAGGAGAAAATGGCGACTTAGATGAGTTTCGTTTACTCGAAGAATCTCAGAGGAAAGATCTTCTTAAGCTTAACTATCACTTTACCCTTAAATACCTGAGCGACGGCTTGGGTATCCCGAACTATATTGGTGATATCAAAGAAGAGCGAAACAGATTTATATTAGTGCATAAAGAAGCACAAGACTTCATGCTTAATCTTGTCAAAGACGCTTTTGTTTCCAAGACTGGCTTGGGCGAAATTATCAAAATTCCTCAAATATATGTCTCAATTGTACTGTCCACTAAATCAGATTATTCGCGCCTTAGCTTACCAAAAGGGTATTTATTGATTGAGCAGTTATCTAAAAAGAACGGGCTAAATAAGCAATTGGCACAGGATTTCATTGATTTAGTAGGTTACTTTCCTCAAGGCTTTGGCATCACTTTCATACCGGTAAATGAAAATGGCCAGGAAAAGGACCAGTATGAATATGCTATTGTTATCGGTCTCAACCCTGCGAATCCAGCCGAGCCACTGTGTAAAATAGTCACGAGAAACCAGAAATTTATAACTAATGGCGCCCATGAGGTTATTTCAAAAAGCCAAAACCTTTATTTTCCTGCCAATCGAAAAAAGCTGATGCGTGTGGGCAAGGAAAAACTGAATCAAATCATGAGTCAACTTTCTAACAATTTCACACCGGATGAAGTCGATAATCTGGTACCCAGCTTCTGGGAACCGTATGACTACTTTGGATTTAAGAAGCATCAAAATTTGTGGGCCAAATTAAATAAATAAGGAAGGAAGTAAGTAAGTAAGTAAGTAAACAGGATAAGCCAAAGAGCTTACCCTATTTACGTTATTACTACCGACGAATAGCACGACTAATTGTTTTTCTTTGTTTCGGAAGACGCGCTACTGTCTTTTGTCGCGGACGGATTTGTTGTGCTGCTAGCGCTACTCGACGTAGCGTTAGACGCCTCTTTTTTAGCTACTGCTGCAGTTTTTCTTGTTGGCGATTTAGCCGCAGCGCTTTTACTGGCTGTCGAGCTTGCGCTTTTCTTACTTGAGGCAGTAGCGCCTGCAGGTGCAGATTTCGTTGTAGAAGCAGTTGTTTTGCGTGCGCGAGTCGGCTTTGCTGCTGCGCTCGCTTTTGATGGCGTATTTTTAACAGTAGCTGATGTTTTCACTGCTTCGTTAGCTTTCACCTGTTTTGCAGCTTCCTTTGCTGCCAACAAGGCAACCTGCTCCACCAGTAAATCAACCTTCGCATTTAACGCCTCTAGCTGATGTTCTTTTTGCTGCCGTCTTTGTCCACCAGAAAGTACAGAAAAGAGCGGGGTGGAAGTTACGAACTTCTGTGCAACGTCAACCAATGCAAACGGATTTAAGGTTTGCCTCAGCTCACTCTCAACTTCGAGCCCTTTCGCCTGCATGGCGTTTATGGTTTCTTGAGTATCATCAATTTTTTGGCTTACCATGCCCGCTGCCTGGTCGAGCCTCGCAGCTATCAGGTCAGTACCCGCGTACAACCAGCCAAATAGTGGTGATGATTTAAAAGGAGATACTGCCGTGCCGTTAGCCGCCGTCGATTCTTTGTCTAGGCTAGACGGTAACGTTGAATTAGGGATAGTCTTGTTGCTCATAATGCCTCCGTGGTGGAGATTCAGTAAGCATGACAGCAGTGGTAAAGTGCGTATAAGACCAATAATTTACTGGTGTAAACGCTCTGCCCTACCGTTTATAAAAAATTATAAAAAGCGGCGCTGTCACTCAATTGCGCTAAGCCGCTAGCACGATTACGTGCGCTATAAGCCTCTATGCGTAATGGGCACCCTTCGGTGCCCAACAGAGCAAAGAATTACTTATTCGCTGCTAATTTCGCTACAGCTTCAGTTAACGCGTCTATTTTAGCTGAAAGCTCTTCAATACGTTGATCTGCTGGCTCAGAATCAAGACCTAGCTTCTTACGTACATCAGCCACGCGATTTTCAACATCATTAGTCGTAGACTTTACTTTGCTTTTCGCATCTTCTTCTAATGACTCGCCTTTAGTTACAAGCTCGTCAAACATTTTGCTTGCTTCTTCGCTTAACTTTTCGTAACGCCCCTGTGCTTCTTCAACACTTTTACCGTAAGCGCCAAGGCCTGCTAACCAAATTTTACGCGCCATTTCTTCGGCATCGTTAATTTTGCCTTTGATTGTGTTTGTAGTCGTCATATTGAGCTCCTATCAATGCTAAATAAAAGTGTGTTTTAACACCATGTAGAAACTTTACGCTTAACAATTAGAATCCGCATACTAAAAACACAAAAAATAAAAAAAGCCCGAAAAGTGGTGACTTATTCGGGCTTAAATACAAACGCTAGATTCAAAAAAGTTAGCATCGAATTAAAGCGGTACACCTGCAAGATGTAAAACAAAGGCATATTCTAGGGCGGTCGACTCAAAGCGCTTAAAGCGCCCCGATGCACCTCCGTGCCCGGCTTCCATGTCGGTTTTAAACAATAACAAATTGTCATCCGTTTTATATTCTCTAAGCTTTGCAACCCACTTCATAGGCTCAAAATATTGTACTTGAGAATCGTGGAGCCCAGTTGTTACCAGCATGTTCGGATAGTCTTTCTTTTCGACTTGGTCGTAGGGTGAGTAAGATAGCATATACTCAAATTCATCTTTATTGGCTGGATTACCCCACTCTGAATATTCACCCGTTGTCAGAGGTATCGAAGCATCGCTCATGGTAGTCACCACATCAACAAAAGGCACGTGTGCACTAACGCCACGATAAAGCTCAGGCGCCATATTTACTACTGCCCCCATTAACAGGCCACCTGCACTGCCTCCCATCGCAAATACTCTGCTTTTATCGGCATATTGCGAAGCAATGAGCCCTCTAGTCACGTCAATGAAGTCGGTAAAAGTATTGATCTTACGGTGCATTTTACCCTCTTCATACCATTGACGGCCTAGCATTTGGCCACCGCGTATGTGTGCAATCGCAACCACAAAACCTCTATCAACTAAAGACAACCAGCTGCTTCTGAAGGTAGGGTCAATCGTCGCACCATAAGAACCATAGGCATATTGATAAAGCGGGTTCGTTCCATCTTTCTTAAATTTGTCCTTTCTGTACACCAGTGATACGGGTATCTCGGTTCCATCTCGCGCTTCAATTGAAACCCGTTCCGATTTATAGGCGGACGAATCAAACGTCTCAGAAACGCGGGTTTGCTTCATGACTTCACTGTCGAGCGTATCTAAATTGATATCAACAATAGACGCAGGAGTTGTGAGAGAGCTGTAATGAATTCTAAGTGTGCTCGTGTCCATTTCAGGGTTCGCATAAAAATACGCGCCATAAATGGGATCTTGTGTTGGAATAACTTTTTCTTCATTTGTCGTAAGGTTAAGAACCACCATGCGAAGCATACCGTTTTCTTTTTCTTTTACTACCAAATGATTTTTCATTACCTCAATGCCTTGTAGGAACACATTTGGACGGTGAGCAATGACATCTTCCCATTTTGACACATCGCCAGTGGCATCAAGCGGCGCTTTCATAACTCTAAAGTTCTTTGCGTCAATATTCGTCAGAACGTAGTAGCCGTCTTCAGCTTTCGCAACGCTATACTCTTGCCCATTTTTTAACGGCAAAAATACCTGTGCGGGCGCTGTGGGGTTGTTCGCATCTACAATGGAAACACCCGTCTTATCCGTATTTTGGTGGTGTATATAAATAACACTATCGTCTTTACTTTTACTGATGTAAGTATAAAACGTAGGGTCGCTTTCTTCATAAACCAGCACATCGTCACTTTGTGGTGTACCCAACTCATGGCGATAAACCTGATAGCCCAAAAGGGTTTGAGGGTCTTTTTTGACGTAAAAAAGATGCGTGTTATCGTTCGCCCATACTACGTTTCCTGATGTCCCTTCTAAAACGTCGTCAAGCTTTTCATCGCCCTTTAAATTTTTCACATAAATAGTGTAAAGACGACGGCTTAGTGTATCTTCTGAATATGCCATTAAGGCATTGTTTTCGCTGACTGCATAAGAACCAATGCTGAAATAATCATGTCCTTTAGACATGATGTTTGCGTCTAACAAAACCTGAGGATTGGCATCTAGTGTCGGCTTTCTTAGGTATACAGGATATTCGTTCTCTCCCGAATAACTTGTGTAGTACCAGTACCCATTATCAAGTACAGGTACTGTAGAATCATCTTTTTCAATACGAGACACGAGCTCTTCAAAAAGCGCTTCGCGGGTATCTTTTAGCGGCGCGAGCACGGTCTCCACGTAATTGTTTTCTAACGCTAGGTGAGCAAAAATTGCATCGTCGGTGCGAGAGTCGTCTCGCATCCAGTAGTAGTCATCAATACGCGTAACACCGTGAGCTTCCATTTTATGAGGCACTTTTTTCGCCACAGGCGCAGGCGTTTCGGTATTAAGCACGGTTTTTGTGATTGTATTTTTTGGCATTTTTTCAGTGTTTTCAGGTTTGTTTTCCAAGCTACAGCCTGATAGTAAACTGCCCGCAGCAATGACCATCCATAAATATTTCATTTGTTTTCCTAAATGTTCGCTTCTATTTCAACGACACGCTCGTGACATGCTAACGTTATAAAATAAACAGTCGAGTAAAGCATCAGTGCACATTGAAGATAACGAAACAGTGCACACTCGACTATCGAGTATACATACCCAGGACATTCGCGCTACCAATACTCAATGCCCGCTCTTCCCATATAAGACGGGAATATGTAACAAAATATGTTGAAATTTCTTGCTCTAGGTGATTTAAAACTGAGGGGCGTGTTTACGTCTACATCGTGTTTGTGCGACCTACACAACATAGCTTAAAAAACTAAGGAATAAAAAAACGCCGCATGCTTTGCAAAGCGATGCGGCGTATTCTGTATCTATGCTGTTACAGCACTTCAACTAGTCACACGTGATTAAATGAAGCAATGTTAGCGATATTATTTATCCTGTTGTTTGTATCCACATGCGAACCAATGGAAAAACAAAAAACGTTAGTCGACCAAGTCTTTTGGCATTTCATCTCGGATGGCAGACCACACCTTTCCACTTTCAATACCGTAATTTCTTACTACTACAGGTACTTTTTCGTACGAGCCATTCTCTGCAACATTGAGAAGATCCGCGTAGTACTTGTTGGCAACATCTCTCGCTTGCTGATGAGAGAAAAAGTAACCACCAATACGCGAGTATAAACCGCGGAAACCATTCATCATAAGCACAAACACGTTGTTGTTCGATGCTAACGCCAAGTCATGAGTCATTTGATAATCGAATTGAGCAAACGCCAGCCCTTCTTGCTCAACGTCTTTATATCGAGCAATAATTGCAGCAGACTCTTGAGGGTTGTTTCGGATAGCGCCCCGAATAAATACCGCACTCAAGTTTGTGCGCGCTGCCAACAAGTTGTCGACAAGTTCGGGAATACCTTCTTGGTCTAAACGAGCAAGCGTTTCTAATATGTTTAATCCGCAAGTTTCCCAAAAGTTATTCACTTTTGTTGGCTTACCATGCTGAATGGTTAACCATCCATCTCGCGCCAAACGCTGAAGCACTTCACGCAGTGTGGTTCGCGTTACACCAATCAACTCAGAAAGTTCTCTTTCTGCAGGCAAAATGGTGCCAGGAGGAAACCTTCCACTCCATATAGATTCAACAATATATTCTTCGGCGAATCCGGCTGGACTCTGTGCCTTATAAATCATAACTAATCGCCTGCACGTTCTTGTTATTTTGTAACTGATTGTACCAGATGCCCTTTTATTATCACAATGAATTATGCCTAGTCTACTAAAGCTTTTAACAAGTCTTTAAAATTAAAGTATTATTTAAAAATCTTCTAACGCCCAACTGTACACATATCATCCAAAATTTAAGGCTTTTTTACCCGTCACAATAAAAATCGTGAAAAATGTGATAAATATTCAGTAACTTTCACATGGTGGGGTCTGTGATTTGCTTTCTCAAGACGTTAATATCATGTACGCTTAATTTCCGACTATAATGACAGCAGCAAAACCATGGTTAAGCGAAATTCATCCCGCTACACCAGCAGTTTATGTATGCAATAACCGGAACTACACAGTGAAAAAATACGCAAAAATGCGTGCTTTGTTGTAAAAGGAACAGGAACTCATGCAAACCTCAATGATCGCGGCGATCTATAAGAACTTCCTGGGACATGCGCCCGACTGGTATAAAAAAACCATCATTGCCTTTCTCATTGTAAACCCCTTCATTTTTATGGTGGATCCCTATATTGCTGGCTGGACACTCGTTATTCAGTTTATTTTTACACTGGCAATGGCACTTAAGTGTTACCCGCTGCAGCCAGGCGGCCTTCTTCTTATAGAAGCCATGTTTATAGGTATGACCTCTCCCGGGCATATGATGCATGAGATTGAAGTCAATTTAGAAGTACTGCTACTGCTTGTATTTATGGTGGCCGGCATTTACTTCATGAAAGATCTCTTGATGTTCCTTTTCACTAAACTTGTCATTAAAGTGAAAAACAAACTTATTCTTTCATTAGCATTTATTTTCGCTTCTGCATTTCTGTCAGCGTTCTTGGATGCATTAACGGTAGTCGCGGTAATCATCAGTGTCGGCTTAGGTTTTTACTCTATCTACCACAAAGTTGCCTCAGGTAAAGAGTTTCACTCTGAACATGATCACACCAGCGATGATGAACTAGGAAGCCATGACCTAGAGGATTTCAGAGCATTCTTGCGAAACCTTATGATGCACTCGGCGGTAGGTACTGCGCTAGGTGGCGTTATGACCATGGTTGGTGAACCTCAAAACTTAATAATCGCAGATAAAGCCGGCTGGGACTTTGTGGAATTCTTTATCAGAATGGCGCCCGTATCTTTGCCTGTTTTTATCTTTGGTTTACTAACTACCGTTGTACTAGAAAAAACCGGCATGTTTTCCTACGGCGCAAAGTTACCCTCTGCCGTAAGACAAATCTTAGTCGACTACAACGACCACATGGACAAAGGCCGCAGTAAGCGTGAAACTGCAAAGTTAGTGGTTCAAGCACTTATTGGTATTTGGTTAATAGTGGGTCTTGCGACGCATATGGCGTCAGTTGGCTTAATTGGATTGTCGGTTATCGTTTTAGCGACTTCAATGAGCGGTGTTATCGAAGAGCACGCATTAGGTAAAGCCTTTGAAGAGGCACTGCCCTTCACTGCACTGCTTTGTGTTTTCTTTGGCGTGGTTGCGGTTATTATCGACCAAGGCCTATTCCAACCTGTTATTCACTGGGTATTATCATTCGAAGGTGAGACACAAATGGTAATGTTTTATCTAGCCAATGGTGTACTTTCAATGGTGAGCGATAACGTGTTTGTAGGTTCAGTGTATATAACTGAAGTAACGGCAGCTCTGGAAGCAGGTCAAATCACACGTGATCAGTACGATATGCTTGCTGTAGCAATCAACACGGGAACTAATTTACCAAGTGTTGCTACGCCGAATGGTCAGGCAGCCTTCCTATTTTTGCTAACGTCAGCCATCGCTCCACTACTTCGTTTGTCATATGGGCGAATGGTAATGATGGCTTTGCCTTATACTATTGTACTTACGATAGTGGGCTTGTTGGCGACCTATTTGGGACTGGCTGACGCTACACAGGTTTTATATGACATGCACCTGATTGAGCATCACTCGGCAACTGGTGCTGGCGCGCCAGTATCAGGTCACTAATGTATGCGTAGTATGATTCACGGCATAAGCCAGTGGGCAGAGCACAAGTCATCGTGGCTTGTGCTTTTCGCTACATCATTAGCTCTAGAAGTTGCAGCCTTGTATTTCCAGTATGGTATGGGCTTAAAGCCCTGCATTATGTGTATTTACCAGCGAACGGCAATGTATGGCATAGTGCTTTCTGCATTAATCGTTCTTATAAAAAACAACGGCTTCACACGCATGTTAGGTTTTGCCGGTTGGGCAGTGTCGGCTGGATGGGGCTTCTTGATTGCAAGAGAACACGTGGGCATTCTTAACGCGGCTAATCCTTTTTTTGCTAGCTGTGAAATAGTACCTAACTTCCCGTCTTGGCTGCAGTTGCATGAGTGGCTACCAGCAGTATTTGCAGCAGAGGGGGATTGCTTAGAAGATTCATGGCAGTTTTTGTCGATGGGTATGGCTGAATGGATGCAAATCATTTTTGCTGCCTATTTTGTTGTGTTCGCACTCGTTTTCGCATGTCGGTTGTTGGATAAAAAACCCTTTTGATCGACTTATCCATTCTACCTTCTCGCCTGCCCTCTATTCATACAGAGCAAGGCCCAGTCTCAATTCAGCGCATAGCAGATAAACATTGCCATGCGCTTTGTGAGGCTGGCCAGCAATCCATTCATCATGTTAAGCCGTGGTTTGGTTCTGCGGTGTGCCCTGTCACCCCTGCGCTTGCTAAACAGTATATTGCTAATATGGAGAGTGCTCGGGAAGCTGGTTATGGACTTACTTATTTACTTATTCACGAAGATAAATGCTTGGGTATGGGGATAATCAACCATATCCACCACACTCACCTTACGGCAAACCTTGGGTACTGGTTAAGACCTGACGCTTGCGGTAAAGGGTTAGCAACAGCAATCTGTGAAGCGTTAAAAAAGCTCGCTTTTTCGCAGATGAATTTACATCGTTTAGAATGCTTTGTAGAGCCAAACAACAAGGCAAGCATTCGTGTGGCTGAGCGTATCGGCGGCATTAAAGAAGGATTATGCCGCAAACGTGTATTCGGAAGGGATGCACTACTTTACGCACTGACTTCATGATTTGCCTTCTATCGTAAGCTATTACCCACTACTCTCAACTCAAATACCAAAACACACATGGAGTGCTAAAGAGATAGTGCTCAAGATAAGAGGGTATTTATCTATGCGGACTGGTATCAATCAGTGCTCTGGTTTAGATGAGTAATCAAAACGAATACATAAGCCCAGTGTAAGCATACAGAGAGTCATCGGGGTAAGCACCAGCTTGTAACGCGCTGCCTTTCGCAAGATATGCGCCCCCTATTTCAACACGTAGTGGTTTATGTGCTTGATAACGCCAACGAAACTCGACCTGATGACCCAAGAAGTCATTTTCCCCCTCGGGCACTTTATGAAGCCAAAGTCCTTTGTAGCCAACCATAATGGTGTGTGCACCGTTTAGTTTCGTTACTCCTCTCAGCCCAGGTGCCAGAATATTGCTTCGCGGGAACGCTTGATAAACGTCAGTAGGGCCGAAATCAAACCGCCTAAGACCGTAAAGCGAGTCGAACCCGCGTATGGTTGCATCGTCTGTATTATTGTCGCCGCTTGCTGCATCGATCTCGGCTCTTAAAAACGTGCTTGCACTTATCTGTTTGCCAATATGACTGTGCACCATCCATGCAGTGACGTCTTTATCGTCTAGATCAGAGGCCGATGCAGACTGTCTAGCCTGACCTGTTTGACCTATCGCTTCGATATTGTATTTCCAGTCCTTGAAAAAAGTTTTCGAATAATCCACTGACAGCGTGAAAAGGTCGCGATTTTTCGTTGCAAGCGCTTCCGTGCCTGATTCTTTTAACCAGTAACTATGTATTTTCCAGGCATCATCTTGTGATTCAGCATAAATCCCGAAAAATTTTTGATTGCTAAAGCTCTTATCAAAAGCGCGCTTATTATCGTCAAGTGAAGGTGCATCAAATGGAAATCGAGAAACCGGTAATAGGTAAAAACCACGTACATTCCATCCCGACCAGTGCCCATCGACTAATGCACCTTCAAAGCTATTAGTAGCATTCCTAAAACGAGTTCGCCCCATAAGGCGGCGACTACCGTGGTCGAGCGTTACGCGGCCCACGGTAACGCTATCTAGATATTCATTGATACCCTTGTAGGTAATGTAAAATTGAACAGGTTCAAGTGTATTCACCTGAGCAGACTTGAGCGTAGGATCATTGTCATCAAGATACACTCGAGAATCTTCTATCTCGGCGACTGCCTGCCAGTTTTGATAAACGGCTTCGCCTTTTAATCTAATGCGGGTAGAGAGGCGCTCGTTCGTTTTTTCACGCGTGTCTTCATTAGTGGGAAAAATAGGATTGTTCAGTGTTTCGTAACGCATTCTCACTGAACCGCTATAATTGATATCTAGACTTTCAGCTTTTAAGGGCATTGCTAGACATGCCATAGCGACTAATAATCCTGAAGCGCTAGCGCTCGACTTCTCCATTTTTAAGCCTTTTGTAAATAGGATAAAAAAATAAAGCGGAAGTATAAACTAAGCGCATAAGTAACACTTATGCTCTTTAGTCTATGATTGTCTGTGGCGAGGTCGACATATTCGGTAGTACTTCAAAACTGTGCGGTACGAACTCAATCTAAGTCCTCGAGAGGCCAAATAGCAATATAATCTTCGAAGTTGCTCAAGTCGACGTCAGTTTCAAACACCGTTTTATTTCTTACCGACATCCCTTTTGCGTGCATCACATGCTTCTTACCTTTGTTAAGCAATGGGTGCCATGAAGGTAGCCCCCTGCCCTCATAGAGTCTTCGATAGGCACAGCTGTTTGGCATAAAGAAAATGTCTTTAAGGTTTTCTTTAGTGAGTTTAACGCAATCGGGTACAAGCTCTGTTCGCTTCTCGTATTGCGTGCACTCACACTTTTTCGTATTTAAATACGAACACACTATGTTGGTGTAGTGTATTTTCTCATTATCTTTGATGTGATCGGTGACTTCGTATTCTTCAACAGCATCATCATCGATAAACTTCTGCAGGCAGCACTTGCCACAACCATCACATAGCGATTCCCATTCTTTTTGAGACATTTCCTCTAAAGACTTCGTTTCCCAAAAAGCGACTGTCATTCTGCGACTACCTCTGTGTGCACGGTTAGATGACCTTCTAGCGTTGCGACAACGGTATCAGAGGGCGCTAGCTTGCCGACCCCCTTTGGCGTTCCGGTTAGAATTACATCCCCACTGTCTAACGTAAACACTGAGGACATGTGGGCAATAAGAGGAACAATTTTGTGAAGCATTAATGCTGTATGACCATCTTGTCGAATCTCATCGTTAATCATTAAACGAAATCGCAGTTCATCAAGATTCTCAACGTCATTTAATGGTACAAAGCCTGAAAGCGGTGCGCTGTTATCGAATGATTTAGATCTTTCCCAAGGTTGACCTTGCTTTTTCAACGCGGCTTGGACATCACGAAGCGTAAGGTCTAACCCTAAACCGACGCCCCAAATTGCAGCCTTTACTTCATCTTCGTTGGCGTTTTTCAATGATGATTTGAGCAGTACCGAAACTTCAAGTTCATTATGACACTCACCGTTGTCGGTAGGCACAGCAACTTTATCGTGCATGTGACACATTGCGGCTTTGGGTTTCATAAAGAGTAAAGGTGTCTCAGACACTGTAGAATTCATTTCTTGAATATGATCAAGGTAATTGCGTCCAACGCAAATTACTTTATTTACCGGTAACAAAATCTCGTTACCTTCCATATCAACGTGATGATAAGGCATTAGTATCCTCGCTTTATTCGTTCTGAAAGATAGCCTACCGAAATGCCAAAGTATGACGAGCGGTTCCACTTCATTAACGTGTGAAAATTGTCGTAAACCAGATAAATACGCCCATCTTCACCATCAGGCATAATAAGCGACGCATTAATATCGACATTGGGAAGGGCACTTCCATCAAAACGCGTTACTCCATTTTGTTTCCAGAATGACAACGGCTTCATGTTAGCTTTGGCTAGCCCCGAAAATGGCACAGCACCGGAGAGTTTAACTTGCCTTCCCCATGTGCCCTTGCTATTCCATCCTTCAGAGGATAGATAGTTTGCAATAGAGGCAAAAACGTCAGCCTCCGTGCCCCAGATATCTTTCTTGCCGTCGCCGTCATAATCCACAGCGTAATTTAAGAAAGAGATAGGCATGAACTGCGTCTGTCCCATTGCACCAGCCCACGAACCTTGAAGGGCATCTACGCTGGTATGTCCTTCATTTAAAATTTGCAGTGCAGCAAAAAAGTTGTCTTTGAATAGTTTTTCTCGTCGCCCTTCGTACGCTAACGAAGCCAACGCAGAAAGCACACTGTAATTGCCCTGAATTTTCCCAAAATTTGACTCATTTCCCCACAGGGCAACGATGAATCTGGCTTGAACGCCGTATTCTTTGGCTATTTTCTCAAGCAACGTGCTATGTTCATCGTACTTTGCCACCGCTTGCTTAACTTTCCAATCCGGCACCCGCGTAGCTAAATAATCATCAAGAGTTATCTTTTTCTCAGGCTGGTTTTTATCAGACTTTACAACGGTGGGTCTAAACGTGATGGTGGCGAACGCTTCCTCCAGCTTATCAAGGTCCATCCCCTTATTCATCGCCTCTGTTTTTAAGGAAGCAACATAGGTAGCAAAACCCTCTTCGGTTAGCGCATCGCTTGCGGCCGCTTGTGCGATGTTGTGAAGCAAACATGTCAACGCAAGTACAAAAACAGATAAACGCACTGAAAGGTTACGCTTTTTAAATGACGTGGTGAGGGCATCGCGGATGTCTCCTATCGCAAGTTTGCCCAGCGAAAAATTTACTGCATTAAATAACATAGTAATTTAAAACTTTTTATCCGGTGTTTTTGAAAGACCGAGAGACTCACGATGTGTCTCAAGGAGGTTTTCTTCTTTAGGCGGCACCTGAAGGTAGAAACCTTTTTCGCTAAGCTCATCAATTAATTTCTGTTTGTCGACCATACCGAGGCGCTCGTGTTTATCTAATGCGAGAATAGTCACAAGCTCTGGACGACCGAACATTTGCATCAACGGTTCGGGCACATCTTCAAAATTGTCTTTCTTGGGCACGTACAAATACATACCTTCTTTTTTTCGCGTTTTATAAACTGCACATAACATAAGGTTGTTTTCTCTTCATGTTGGGCTAATTGCGTTTACCAGTCTTATGAATTGGCACTACTGCGACGGAGCATCGCCTAGAAGGCGTGTTACGTGGGGGCGAAACAAGGTTTCTCGCCACGTGGAAAGAACATCAGGCTTTAACCCCTGAACCCGCGTTTCGTCAACCGAAAACCAGTACCATTTAAGCAGTTGATTCAACTGTTTTTTAGACGCTATTACGTCAGCATTAACCCCGTTATCTTTGGCAATTTGCTCACTGACCTCTTTTAACTCTGCGAGCGTCTTTTTATATTTCGCAACATCAATAAGTCGCAATACAACGGGAAGTCTTAGCTTTTCGGGCGTTTGCGCATACTTCGCCCTGGCCTCTTCAATCAATGCAATAATGATGTCACCGTAGCGCCTCACCGACTGATGATTAACGCCATTAATCCGTGACAGTGCAGATTTGTTGTCTATTAGACGCTGCGCTGCTTCGAATAAGTGTCCTTCCTTAAAAACAAAATTGAGCGCCAAGTCTTTCTTTCTCGCCGTATTTAATCGCCATGCAGCTAAAGCTTGAAGCACAGTGAGCTGTTCGCTGTTCAAACGCCAGTTGTTTTTAATACTCAAATAGGCAAAGTCTTCTGGCATTTGTGCGCGCTTTTTCTCAATCAGTAGGTCTATCTCTTGATAAATCCAGTGCACTTTACCTGCTGCCTGTACTTTGCTGGCTAGCTGCTGATAGCACGGCAGAAGATACAGAACATCATTAGCAGCATAGCTTAGCTGAGCCTCTCGAAGGGGTCTGGCTAGCCAGTCTGTGCGTGACTCTCCCTTGTCTAAGCTAATATCGCAAAGCAGTTCCACTAACTTCGCGTAGCCTAAAGACGGTCCCATATCCAGCATACTTCCCGCCAACTGTGTATCAAATACGGGCGTTGGGACAGTACCAAAAGCGGTAAGAAAAGCTTCCATGTCTTCTGAACATGAGTGAAGCACCTTTACCACTTCTGTATTTTCCATGAGCGCGATAAACGGCTGCATGTTGTCAATAGCGAGAGGATCGATAAGCACAAGCTGGTGCCCGTCATACAGCTGGATTAAGCCTAAATGTGGCGTAAGCGTTCTTGTTCTTACAAATTCGGTGTCTAAGGCTACAGCTTCTTGACGTTGTGCAGCAGTACACACCTTGTCTAATTGTTCAAATGTCGTAATTAATTGATATTGCATATTTTTGCACAGTAATAAAAAAGCCGGCTAACGCCGGCTTTCACAAAACTATTTCATTCGAATTAGTCTCGAAGCTCCCGACGCAGAATTTTACCCACATTGGTTTTCGGTAAGTCGTCTTTAAAAACAACTTGCTTAGGCACCTTATAACCCGTTAAGTGGTTACGACAGTGCGCGATAACGTCTTTTTCAGTCAAGGCGTCGTTGTTCTTAACTACAAACAATTTAACAACTTCGCCACTGACTTCATGGGGAACCCCCACTGCTGCCGCTTCAACAATATTTTCATGCATTGCGGCAACTTCTTCGATTTCGTTAGGAAACACGTTAAAGCCTGATACCAGGATCATATCCTTTTTACGGTCAACAATATAGAAGTAACCTTCATCATCTACCGTTGCAATATCACCTGTTGCAAGCCATCCATCTTTAAGAATGTCTTCTGTTGCTTCTGGACGGTTCAAATACCCTTTCATGACCTGAGGACCTTTCACCCACAATTCACCCGGCTCTCCCTTTTCAACGGGATTACCGTCATCATCAAGTAGTTTGATGTCTGTCGATGGAACAGGCATACCGATGGCGCCTTTATAAGCTTCGATTTGCGGTGGGTTTACTGCAACTACAGGTGAACATTCTGTAAGGCCGTAACCTTCCAGTAGTACCGTGCCAGTTACTTTTTCCCACTTTTCAGCAACAGGACGCTGAACGGCCATACCGCCACCTAAACCAAACTTGAACTTGCTAAAGTCTAATTCGTCGAACCCAGGGGTATTTAGCAGGCCGTTAAAAAGCGTGTTTACGCCAGGTAAGATAGTGAAGGGGTACTTGCTTAATTCGTTGACGAAAGCAGGCATGTCCCGAGGATTAGTTATAAGTAAGTTGCGGCAACCATACTTAACGAACATAAGGCAATTCGCCAGTAGCGCAAAGATATGGTAAAGGGGAAGTGCGGTTACTACGAAATCTTCACCTTCTTCAATCACCGTCTCTAAAATACCTGAGACCTGCTCAAGGTTAGCCACCATATTGCGGTGTGTGAGCATTGCTCCTTTAGATACCCCTGTGGTTCCACCTGTATACTGGAGAAACGCTAAATCGCCACTATCAATTTCAGGACGCTTATATTCCAGCGACTGGCCTTTTTTAACCGCTGACATAAAAGACGTAGTTTCAGGGAGATTGAAAGAGGGCACCATTTTCTTAACGTATTTGACTACTGCGTTAACTATCCAACGCTTTGGTGCGGGCAGCATATCACCCAAGGCGGTTAGGAAAACTTCTTGAAGATTCGTCTCTGCAATAACCTCTTCAAGGGTACACGCAAAGTTCTCGACGATTACGATGGCTTTAGCATTGGCATCATTAAGCTGATGCTTCAATTCACGAGCGGTGTAAAGAGGGTTAACGTTAACCACGACCATACCCGCGCGCAAAATACCGAACATGGCGATAGGATATTGAAGAAGGTTTGGCATCATGATTGCCACTGCGTCACCACGCTTCAATCCGCTTGCCTGCAAATAAGCAGCAAATTGAGCAGACAAGGTATCTAACTCTTCAAACGTAATTGAATGCCCCATGTTAATGAAGGCTTCTTTATTTTTAAACTTTTTTACTGACTGCTCGAAAATGTCTACTACAGATGCATAGCGATCGGCATCAATTTCTGCGGAAACGCGAGGGTCGTAATGCTTAAGCCAGGTTTTTTCCACCAAAACCTCCTCTACTTTATTCTTATACTATTTGATGAACGCATGGGGAGCCACGTTCACGTAACTGGTCTGATAACTTGCGAATAGTATAGGAAGTGTAAAAAAAAATAAACGGTACAATTTACAATTGCTCAACAAATTGACGTATTAGTACCCCTATATCGTCAGTATTTTCCATGTGAATATGGTGGCCGCCTACAAATCGTTCGAACTGTGCATTTAAAAGCCAGTCTTTTCTTTTCGAAAACACACTGTCTAGTTTCTTAAAACTGTTAGACGCACCGATGAAAAGTACAGGGCATACAATAGCACGCATCACCGATTCTGCCTGTTTTTCTGTAAGTCTAAGAGTAGATTTGGTTCGAAGTTTAGGATCGCTGGACCAAAAACAATGCCCGCCTGCATCCTGCGTTAAGTTTCTGGATAAAATTGAGCGTGCGTGTTCTTCGGGTATATCCGATATCTTGCACCTTGCTTTTACTGCGTCCTCTAAATCGACTAAACGAAGTTTATTGCGCGACTTGGCATGGCGACTAATAATAGCTTCACGCATTTGTGACGGTGTCGTTTCTTCAGATTCAGTAAGGGGGCCACAGGCATCAATACTTATCACCGCTGATACTTTTTCAGGAAACAGCGCAGCAAACATACTTGCCAAGATCCCACCCAAAGAGTGACCTAGCAAAATCACATCTTTCCACCCTTGGGTTTCTATTAATGCATACAAATCCTGAAGATAGTCAGCTTGGTTATAGTGGGCACCTGCCGCTCGATGACCCGAGCGACCGTGACCAGCAAGGTCAATCGCGACGAAACGGTGAGTTTGAAGATAAGGTGCCAATAACCTTAAACTTTCTGCGTTGTCCAAAAAACCGTGCAATCCGATGACGACGTTACCGCCCCCTTGATTGTCCAATGCCGCTAAAGTGAGGTTTCCAATATTAAATTCTGTTTCAATCATAGTGTCCTTCCCGGCAGACTATTGCCGCCCAAATCCATGTTAGCCAGAAAAAATTAAAAAAGGCGGCAATTTTATGCCGCCTTCTGTTACGTGAATTATTTTTGCTGCTGGTTCGTCTGATTGGTCGAACGCGTTCCCCTGCTTTGGGACTTAGCACTTACCTTTTTTGTACTAGGCATAGCAGAGCGGCTCGGCGCATTGCTATACCGAATGATACGTGTGTGGCTAAATCCGGGATGTCCCCACCCCATATTGCGCCATCCAAACGGGTGATAAAATGGCCCCACCCCGCCCCAAAATGGGGAATACCAACCTGTGAAACTATTAAATCCGAAAGTATCCATGTGATAAACATCACGGTCGCGCCACATGTGGTAATCATCGGCAATAATTGTGGGATAAATATAGGGTTGCTCACCCACCATACCCATCGTAGGTGCGGTAATAGTACCTAGAAAGGTTGCCGAACGACCTTCTTCAAATACAATGGGGTCGACAAATCCGTCAATCTGAACTTTAAAGCGCCCCGAGGTTTCCCCACTCGTGCCGGGCTTGCCGTAATGGTTTAACGGAAAATGAGCAAGTTCAATAAAAGTTTTGTCAGGTTTATTTTCTACCCCGACAATTAAACCACCCCAACGCGCTTTCTGACCTTGCGCATTGGCACCTGAAGTTACCGCCTTTGAGTAGCTGACCAGTTGCGTGCCTTCTGGCACCTCAATGCTATCAGGTACGATGGAACAGCCGGTAAACAAGAAGACTGTGAGTAAAACTAAATAACGAGACATTAAAGCGCTCCTTTGAACCCCGGAAAAAGTGCCGTGTTAATAATGCACTTAATCAAAGCAAACCCTGAATTTCATGATAAAAAGCGATGTATTTTCTTTAGCAGGTCTACAAGTTGTTTTTCGTATCTCTTTAACTTGAAAAGAAAAAGCACACGCTATTGATCTAAACATTAGCATTAATACGAAGCGACAACCACTGCCGTTCAATTACAATTATGCTAATACAAGATTAACTAGATCTTAGAGTTGCCTTCCATTCATTCGTTCAGTTAATACTAGTCCGCATAGACAATTAAACAAAAATGTAATCTTTGCGTAAGTGTTTTGATTAACTACAGTGTTTTGATTAACTACAGTGCGCTACTACATGTAAAAAAGTGGAGGTAAAGCGAATACATTAACAAAAGCCCGTGACGTTCATTACAAGGCAATTAAAAAATCTGCGTTTTAGGCGTAAATATCAACGCCAAACATTCCTCGAATTGACTCTCGCTGCGCTTGTTTTTCGAAACTGGTGTAAGAGGCGATAGCGTTTTGAGAATAATTATTGCCGTCTTCGCGAATAAATTGCTGATATGCTTTTGCGTTATCTGTGCCTTGTTTATCAGGCGTAACAACGATCGCCCTGGCAGACGATTCACTTTGCCCTTTGCTTTGCTGCTCAGGGTCTTTGTTTATTTTAGCTACCCGCCCCTGCGAAGGCTCTGAAGACGGTAAAGCAAAATTATTGTTAATTATCATACGAAGTTTTTAAGGCAAAATTTGTACCAAATTATAATAGGTTTGCAGCACATAAACGCTACAAACCACTTTTATATGGATTATCTTCCCGGCAGTTTTTTCCACGTCACTTTGTCTCGAAGATAAACAGGTTCTACATTAACTGCATCAAACACGTCACCAGTCTCTTGCGCTTTTGATGCCAAGCTAAGCATATATTCTGCGTTTGGTAGGGAAACGTCTTCATGGCTTTCACCACATGTATTTGCGCGCCACTCGCTGAGCTTTTCATATGCAGTCCAACCGGAGCCTGCGGTAACAATTTTTTTGCTAACTTCCTGGTCCATTGAATCAAGTTGTTCCAAAGCCTTTTCAGGCGGACAAACCTGCTCATCAATTATTCGATAGACGCCATCAGGAGTGTGAGAATACACGGCAAAGTAAACTTCATCCATGCGGGCATCCGAAGCTACTGCAATAATTGCGCTTTCATCGTTGATTTTGGCTGCAGTCTCGACCGCCATGGCTTCAAGCGTGCTTATTCCGGCAACCTTCAGCCCCGTACCAAGCGCTAAACCTTGTATCATGCCAGTAGCTATACGAACCCCGGTAAAACTGCCAGGGCCCCGACCGAACGCGAGTAAGTCTAGGTCATTTAACGTGATATTCGCTTCTTTTAATACCTCGTCAACCATGGGAAGCAAACGCTGACTGTGCTGCTGTGGGCATATTTCAAAACGGGTAATACGTGTTCCGTTGTGCTGTAATGCTACCGAACATGCTTCGGTTGCCGTATCTATCGCTAAAATATTCATGTATGTCTCTTGTGTTGTATAACCTAAAATCGACCTCTGCTTATAATTTCCAAGAAGCCGATATTTAGGGCTTTAACTTAGGCTTCATCAATGCCGGCTAAAAATTTTTCTACTTCATCTAAGCTTCTCGTTCGCTTCATATCTGGCAAGCTTCCGACAAAGGTTTTAGCGTAAGGTTTCGTGACTAAGCGATTATCACAAATAACCAATACGCCTTTATCTGTAGGGTCTCGAATTAATCTTCCTGCACCTTGCTTAAGGGTAATTACAGCCTGTGGGATCTGAATTACACCAAAAGGGTTAGCCCCACGTTTTTTCACATCTTCCATACGTGCCTGCAGTAGCGGATCATCGGGCGAAGCGAAAGGCAGCTTATCAATCATAACGCAGACAAGGTCGTTTCCTCTCACATCGACGCCTTCCCAAAATGCTCCCGTCCCCATAAGCACCGCTTTTTCATCGGCTAAATACGCATCGAGCAATGCCTGTTTCGTTGTTGTCCCTTGCACGAGTAGTGGATTGTCTATCTCATCTTCTAGCTTTTGAGCTATTTCTCTTAGCATGGCGTGACTGGTGAATAATAAAAAGCACCGCCCTCGGCTTGCTTTGATTAAACGCTTCGCCGTTTCCAGTAAGGTTTCACGCATTGCATAGCTATTAGGCTCTGGCAAATAGCGTGGCACGCACAACATAGCCTGTTCAGGATAATTAAATGGGCTATCTAAGCCTAGTGTTTCTGCATCTTCCAAACCCATTCGTCGCTGAAAGTGTTCGAAACCGCCATTAACCATTAACGTCGCTGAAGTAAAAATCCACCCGCGAGGCGGTGAAGATACGAATCGCCTGAATTTCGCAGCAATAGATAACGGAGTTAGATGCATAATCAAATGGCGTTGGGTTGTTTCATACCACAAACTCACGTTTTCCTGCTTATTGTCGCTGAGTGCATCAAGTTGCTCTCTTGCCGCCACCACACGCTCATACATATTATCTAAGTCTTTGTCCCGACCAATATGCAGTTTACACACCTCGTGCAACACGCCGAGAGCTTCGGCAAGCTTACCCACCTGCATGCGTACGTCGTCACGGTCTAACGCTTCCGCCCAGTTCCCTCGCTCTGCTGTATCAGGAAACAGAAGGCGCAAATCAGATGCGATCATTCTGCATTTGTCGGCCGCTTTATCTAGCTGCCCCGCATCTTTTAACACTGTTCTAAATAGTAGAGTTATATCTTTAGCTATGTCGTGAATCTGTCGCGTTGAAAGCGACTCGCCGAAATAATCACTGGCAATGTCGGGAATTTGATGAGCCTCATCAAAGATAATTGCATCGGCTTCAGGAATAAGTTCGCCAAACCCTGTGTCTTTAAGTGCCATATCGGCGAAAAACAGGTGGTGATTGACCACAATAATATCGGCGTCCAAAGCCTTTCTACGCGCTTTCACTAGATAGCAATCTTCATAATCTGGACAGTCGCGCCCCAAGCAATTGTCTACTGTAGAGGTTACTAACGGCAGCACGCGCGCATCTTCTGGAAGGGTCTTCAGCTCGCCCATGTCACCCGTTTTCGTTGTACTAGACCACCGCTTCACTTCTGAAAGCTGCCCTAACACCTCTTTTTCGACCAGGGTGGAATTGCCGCCGTGTTGAGCAAGACGGTGAAGACAAAGGTAGTTTGACCGGCCTTTCAATAGCGCAGTTTTGCGCTTACTGCCAAGGGCTTTCTTCACGAGTGGTAAATCGCGGTGAAATAACTGCTCTTGTAGATTTTTCGTTCCGGTAGAAACAATAGCTTTTCCATCGCTTAATAACGCAGGCGCAAGGTAAGCAAAGGTTTTCCCCGTACCTGTACCCGCTTCTACAATCAAACTGCCTGTGGTATCTATTGCGCGCTTAACCGCCTTAGCCATTTCTGTTTGCGCCTCACGAGGAACAAAACCTTTGATGGTGCTAGCAAGAAGACCATCTGAAGAAAATACATTGTTTATTGTTGGCATGGTTTAGGCGCTGTCATTACTTTTCTAATCTCGGCCGCGCATTATGCCAAAAAGCCTATTGAATGCCCATTAAAGCTTTGCACATTTGGGTAGTGAATATTTGATGAAAAGATTTTGTCTTCTGGAGCAAAAAAATTAGCTTTTTTAACCTGAAAAGTGAGCGCAATATCCAGCTCGTAAGTGTTTACACTCAACTATTTTACGAGGTAATTATGAAGGGTTTAGTCTTAATCGGTTTAACTGCAATGGCGTTCTCTTTAACAGCAATGGCATCAGAAACGGCACCTGCGGAGCTTGTTGAAGAACTGACGCAATTCTGCCAGGAAGTGGCTGAAGAAGAGGGAACAAAAGGCAAGCCAGAGAACGAATTTGTTCTTGAGTGTGTTAATGATGAATTAGAAGCAGAAGGCTATGCTAAAGTTTCGTCTTTAGATTAATCTAGCTAAACTTCACTCTGTTATATAGTGGCCTTGATTTAGATATCGAGGCCTTTGTGTTTTTGCTTTCGCCCTTTGTTCCCTACTTTATCGCTCGAAAAACGCGTCAACCAAATCAGCAAGTTCTTCATCCAGCGCTTCTTCAAACCCATCTATGTCTATATCGAAACGTGTCATATACTTAGCTGCATTGTCGCGAGACAAAGTTCCGTTTTTTATCTGAAACTCTAACTCGGGCAAGGATTTGTCATAGCGAGGTTTAATTGCCCATCGTAAACAATGGCTATGCCTGTCTTTAAGCTTTTGTTTAGCGAAAACACAAAATTCCTCGACGTAATCAGCGCCCTGCGGCCCAAGACACCCCGGCTCAATTCGATACATAACCAGCAATTTTTTATAAAGGGGCAGTCGAGTTTCCATTACACATTCGCATGACTTAAAAACTTGATTATCGGAAATGTTCGCGTAATTAGCCAGTAAAGCCTTACTGTGATTGCGAAATTACTTACATCCCCTACTTTAAACTCGATGACATAAGTTAGCTTCATTCTGTTAAGACGTTCAGCATTTGGCGCGGTAAATTAAACCGCTCACAAAGTAAGTATGCTAGCACTAACAAAAATTTACTCCGCTAATTCGGGATCTTTAATAAATAAAATATCCATGATGATAGACGGATCCCACTCTCGCATCTCGGCTTCGCATTTGAGCCTGATTTCGTCTAAATCACTTATAGTCGCGATAGAAAATGCATCATCCACAATGATATGAACTAACAAATACATATCTCTCCCGCGCTTACTTATGCGAACTTCAACATGCTCGTAAGGGACGTCAGCCAACGTCTTTTTAAACTTTTTCTCAATTACAGCCGAGATAGCTTCGGGCGGCGCTTTATTTATTACCTCATTAAGGCTTTCCCGCAAAATTTTAAATGGCACGGGCAACATCGCTGAGCCAAGAACGATGAGGAGTACCGGGTCGACGTAGGGCGCAAGCATACTATATTGCGTCCCCTCAAGACCGTACGCCAAAATGAAAGCGAGGAGTATAGATGCGCTTAACACTCCATCGATCATCCAAGTATGCGAATCTACCCTGACTAAGTCTGACAGTAAGTGTTTCCCTTTAATACGCATATAAAACGAAATGCCAAAGCAGCCTGCGGTTGCTACCACACCGTAAAACATACCAATGTCATAGGCGGAAGGGTTGCCACCTGCGATAACACTTTGAATAGAGCTCGCTACGGCATATATGCAAGTAACTATAATTATCAGCGACTTGAACATGTTCAAAGTAGGTTCAATTGCGGTGTAGCCAAAATGAAAGCGGTCATCGTCTGGGCGCTGAACTAGACTCGCCACTTTAAGCGTTAACGTTGACATAACAAATGCAATTAAGGAGTACGCCGCATCGAATAAAATTGCGCCTGAGTGAGTTGCAATAGCGAAACCGAGCGCAACAAAGACAAAAACGCCGGCGATGTAAAAGGAAAGCGTGAGCAACCGCTTTTCTTCAGAGTGATGGAAACCAATGTCCATGAAAGTCACTACAAAATTAGGGTGCGCGGATTCTACTCTGATATTTTAAAAAAAATAGTGGCTCAATGAAAAATATTGCTATTTTTTTAACCAATTCAGTGATAAATAGCGCCTAAATAAAATCGACGAAATGCGATGCATTTTTAGGCCACCTTTTAAACTATGAAAATCATTACTCACCCTTCCATTAAAAGTTATTTTGATGCTGATGAAAGCCATAAGGAAGTCCAGCAAGCTTTCTCTCGCGGAGTTGCATATGCAGGCCACTCGTTAATGGTGCCCGAGAAGTTTAGCTATCAAGTATTGCCACATTTTAACGACCGTTATGCACTTTTTAATCAGGGCGAGAGCTATGAACTTATATCTAACGTTTGTTTACACCGACAGGCCAAACTACTTGAAGGAAATGGTCGAACCCGAAATATCGTATGCAAATTGCACTGCTGGGGTTATGACAACACAGGGCTGTTAAAAGGCACGCCTCACTTTAAGGATGCCCCTAATGGACAGTTAAAAAAAGAATCACTAACAACATGGAACGGCCTGTTGTTTCGCGGCCGTGCTCCTCAACTAGATCTGACTTCACTTGGACTAGACGAGTACCTAGACTTTACTGGCTATTTCTATGCAGGTTCTGAAACAGCTGAATACAAATTCAATTGGAAGACCTTTGTAGAGATATACCTTGAAAATTATCATGTTTATTCAATGCACCCTGGGCTCCGCCAATTCGTAAAAGCAGATGACTTAGAATGGTCGTTTGGTGAGGACTTCTCAATACAAAAAGTAGGGCTGGGTCGCGAGCTTACGAAACGTACTACCGACAATTATCGCGAATTCCAAGATGCACTTTTGAGCTGCTATGGTAATACGCTTCCAAAATATGGCGCAATTTGGTGCTTTTTATACCCTAACATCATGATTGAATGGTACCCAGACATTATTGTAGTCAGCACCATCTACCCCAAGGGCGCAGATGCATGCACAAACCACGTAGAATTTTACTATTCAAAAGCACTGAATGAAGCCATGCCAAGCTACTTTACTGCAGAAAAGCGCGCTTACATGGAAACAGCTGTAGAAGACGAAGAAGCCTGCCTGTTGTTAGAAAAGGGGCGGCGAGCGTTGTTTTCAACAGGTGAAGAAGAACACGGCCCTATTGAACCTTTTTTAGAAGCTGGAGTAGCCCACTTCTACAACTGGTTGGCCGGCAGTGAATAGTAGCTAGTGTGATTAACGACGAGCTGAACAAGGCTGTTCACTTTTTATTAACGATACCGAGTAACTTTTTCAGAAATTCCTATATTTATCACAATTATCGCCAGCGCCGTGACGACGCCAAGAATCCTATCTAAATGAAAAATATATATTTTTCTAGAATGGCATGTACTGTGAATCACTCATATAGAATTCTCTCCTCCGTTTTAGAGCAGTATGGAGGCCGTAAACCAAGGAGCAAGATATGAAAAAGTTAACAATCGCAACACTTATCAGTACAGCACTTTCTACTATGGCATTTGCCGGTGATGATATGGAAAAAATAGACTCATCATTCGCGAATTTAGATAAAGACGGCAATGGATATATATCGCGAGCAGAAGCTAAAGACAGTGATATTTTTGCGCACTTTACGCGAATCGATAAGAACGCAGATACGCAACTTTCAATGAAGGAATTTGACGCTCATATTGATAGATATCCTCAACATTTCGACGGTGATGTTGTTTCTTCAGCACGAGCGGAACAAGAAAGTATCCATGAAGAAGGAACAATGGAAACGTATGTAGCGGTTGACAGTGAAATTGACGAACAAGTGAGCTCGGTGAAGGACAAGAAAATGACCCATGAACTGCAGGCTACCACCGAGCCAGAAGTAAATGAGAAAGTCATTGAAAAGGAAATTGATGTAAAAGCAGAACAGACAGTAATTGCCGAGAGCAAATTTGAAATGATGGATTCAAATAACGACGGTGCACTTACTAAAGCTGAAGCATCGCGAAGCGGCGTAACCCGTGATTTTGACAACATTGATTCTAACAATGATGAACTCATCACGCGTATAGAATATACCCAGTATCAAAGCATGAAGAATGATTCTGAAGAGTAATTCAAATAGGCAAAAAAGCCGCATCTGCGGCTTTTTTCACTTACAAGACCCGTTACTTGAAGTGAGTATTCGAATTTGTGAGTGAATCTTACCGCATTGGCAGCAAGCGGATTGCTGTGCTTCACCGTGAATTTTTAAGGAATCAATCATGTTACTTTCTACAAGCATAAAAAGCTTACTGGCATTTAAAACCCTAACCAAAATAAACAGGAGACGGGATAAATCAACTCCTGGTACAGGAAGCTTAATTACTTCCGACACACTGAGCAAAGCGACCACTCCCCCTTCCGTCGCGGCAATTACTGGCGCAGCTTACACGCTTTCAACATTTTCAAATACGCCGAAACTACAGCGGTTTCTTCTAAAATCCACGATATCAGCGTCGGTTGCAGGCTTATTGAATGCGGGCCTTAAACGGCTAATTGGCCGGAAACGCCCCCGGGCAGAATCAGGGCCGGCATTTAAGGGGCCAGCGTTGAAAGACAAATACAACGCCATGCCATCAGGCCACGCCAGTGCAATAGCAGCTGTAGCAGGCTCTATACCCCGTTCTTCAGGCCCATTGCTTTTAGCGTCTGCGGCTGGGCTTGCAGCAACCGCAGTAATTGGAAAGTCTAGAACTATGCGAGATGCCCACCACCTATCCGATGTGCTAGTGGGTAGCTGTTTGGGGTTTGGTGTTGCCTATGCGGTTTCTAAGTTAGAAAAACCCGTAATAGCTGAAACTAAGCAGTTAGTTAAAAAGCGCCCCCACATTTAAAATGTTACACAGGGCAAACGTGCATTATTCAAGGGCTAACATGTCGTTAGCCCCTTCTATTCGTTTACACCTGTGCGCCCTACTCCAGCAGTAAGAAAGGCCGATTCGATCCATTTTCCTGGCGCCCACAGGGCATCAAGTACGATGAAAAATAGTACTTGAAAGACACGAGTTCATGCGTAAATACTTAGCTAGCGCAGAGTTCGGCATGCGAACCTTGCCCTTATTTCCGTCTGATACAGGAAACGTTATGACTAATTATGTTGGTTCTTGCCTATGTGGTGCAGTAACTTTTGAGATTGAAGCTGAATTCGAGAGTTTCTATTTGTGTCACTGTAAGTATTGTCAAAAAGACACAGGTTCCGCCTTTGCTGCTAACCTTTTTTGTCAGACGGGCAAGCTAATTTGGTGTTCAGGTGAAGATAACATCTCGTCGTTTACACTTGCCGGAAGCCAACACCAAAAGAGCTTCTGTAAGGATTGCGGGACGGCGCTTCCAAACAACCACCCCTCAGGAATACTAGTTGTACCGGCGGGATGTCTGGACACTGATGTAGCAGTAATACCTACTGCTCATATCTTTATGTCCAGCAAAGCCTCTTGGGAAAGTAATGTAGTAAACATAATAAAGCTTGAAGGTTTGCCTGAGTAGCAAAGCATTTTGAAAATAAATTTTTGCCTAGAATACTAAGTTACAATTGCTCCCCGTCTTCTGGCTCTCAAATTTAATCGCTAACCGGAACGGCCTCTATAATGCCCACTATTTCAGCATTCCCGCTTAATCTTGCAAGGTCAATAAGGTAATCTTTTTCAAGCTTATCAAGCGCATTTCCCTCTAATCGCGCCTTTACTTCCTCAGTATCACCATTTGCGATCGAGGTTTTAACGGCAGCAAAATTCCCTAGGGAGCGATCGGTTGTTTTATCGTTTGATTCTTTAGAAGTCATACGGTGTCCTTAATGTGTGTTCGAGCGTAAACTAGCATGATGAACGTTCATTTGCGTTTTGTAGTTGAGCAAGACTCATATCGATCAGTGTATTTCGATAAATGCTGTCTTAATGTAAAGGATTCAAAGCACTAAAAGCCATCACCAGCACCACGTTCATCTTCTACCATCTAAACCGTAGCCGATAAATAGCCAGCCCTACTAGGCTACCCAAATTTGAAATTCCCAT
The DNA here is from genome assembly GCF_009811475.1 of Alteromonas sp. KUL150. Taxonomy (NCBI): domain Bacteria; kingdom Pseudomonadati; phylum Pseudomonadota; class Gammaproteobacteria; order Alteromonadales; family Alteromonadaceae; genus Alteromonas; species Alteromonas sp. KUL150. The sequence continues at coordinate 46,165 of NZ_BLIJ01000010.1, read as the reverse complement.
GGCCCAAGCTTGATAGATGAGTCAGCATTAAAAGTGATACGTTCACCAGAATCCCAATGTGCATACTCACCTTCAAACAAAGGTTCTGCGAACATAACGTCTACTTGCTCGCGAGAAAAATTGATGAACACAAACACTTTTTCGTCTTCGTTATGGCGTACAAAGCTAAACACTTTATCCATATTGGAGTTTGGAACTTGAATCATTCTTTTTCCAAATTCTCCGTTCCCCAATACCGCTTTAGATTTTTTAAGCGCTATCAGTTTGCGGTACAACGCACCAATCTCATGCTCTTGCCAATCGATAGGATCTCGCTTAAAAAAAGCTAGCCGTTTCGTTTCACCAGCTTCCTGCCCGTTGTGTATTAGTGGCATGCCCTCACCCAATACAGAAAGGGCAATACATGCCTCAAGCGCATCACCGAACTGCTCACGATGTGTGCCGTCCCACGCGTTTTTATCGTGATTGCTAACAAACGTCATTCTATAAGCGGAATGCGGCCAGCTTCTCTCGTTCCACGAATAGTATTTACGCAGCCTATCAAGTGAGCATCGACCATATGCTAGCTCATGAAGCGTCTCGTTCCAGCTCCATGCATACGTCATATTGAAAGCCTTTTCATGTAAATCGCGATTTTCCCATTCAGCCAACATAAATACAGGTTTAATGGCGTTTAATTCTCTTACCGCTTGCTGCCAAAAATCATTGGGTACATAGCCCGCAACATCACAACGAAAGCCGTCAATATCAAAGGTCTCGACCCAGTAGCATAGAGCCTCAATCATGTATTTTCTTAAACCGACCTGCTCATAATCAAACTCAATAATGTCACTCCAATCCCACCAAGGAGAAGGACGAAAGTCTCCTTTATAATCTTTGGCGTACCATTCTGGGTATTGGTCTACTAAAGGATTATCCCACGCGCTGTGGTTTGGCACCCAGTCGATAATTATCTTTAACGATAATCGATGTGCCTCATCTACCAGTGCTTTAAAATCCTTTTCAGTTCCGAATTCTGGATTTACTGCTAAATAGTCTTTAACCGCATAAGGGCTTCCCAGCTCACCTTTGCGATTTTTTTCACCAATAGGATGTATAGGCATTAACCAGACAATATCTGCTCCAAGAGACTTTATGTGAGCTAGCCCTTCTCTTACCCCGTCAAAATTTCCTTTTTTCGAAAATTGCCGCGTGTTCACCTGATAGATGACAGCATGCGAAGACCATTGTGGCTGCAAAACGTTGTAGCGTTTCTGAGGTTCAGGATTGATATCCATATTATCTTTCCTTGTTCATGCGAAATTGAAAACTGAGTTTGCGTCTGGGGTAACTGTTAGTTCGTAACCTGTCAGTCACTTAAATACCGTTAATTGAGCGGCTTAAAATATAGGTAAACTCGTCATACCTAAAATAAGTACCCACATGCCGAAAAAAAGTTTTAATCGCTGTACAGAGAATGCCAAAACCACGTATTTGGCTATCATTCCACCCACGATGGCCCCCGCACCGGCAAACAAGACCACATGCCACACAATAGCGTCGCTAATAAATACGTGATAAGGCAAGGATGACCACACAGTAAAGGCAGATAAAATGACGGCGATAGCGATGGACATAGTTACGTTAAAGCCACGAATAATTAGGTATACTGCAACAAGTTCCCCCACGCCTACTGATAGCCACGCCGTAATAATTCCTCCGACAAAGCCGATGAATGGCAGCAACACTAAATCTTTTGTGGAGAGATCTTTTTCGAAATGTGTACGCTTCATCAGCGGAATAGAAGCGAAAATCGCTACCGCTAGTAAGATGGAAAAACTTCCAAAAGCGATATGCAGGTTGTTAGCCCCGCCCCAAAATTGCTCAAGTAATCGCGTACTTTGTGAAGAATATTGAGCGAATCCTATTCCACAAATCGACGCAGGAACCGACAGCATTAATGCGCTTGGTAGCGCTTTCCAATAATCGTCATGGCGGTGTTGCCGTCTAAAATAGGTGGCCCACGTCAGCGCTCCTGCCGTCATACCGCAGCACTGAATGGCAAAACTCGTCGCCACCACGCTTTGTGGCGAAAACAGTAAGTAATTAAAAAACGGCACAAAGACAACGCCACCACCAGCACCAGTAGCATTCGCAAAAATAGCGCCAATCACTCCAAGCCCACCGAACAGGCCATAATCTTTAATGAGTTCTAAAGTAGAAGGCTGGGCGAGTAATAAGATTATCCAAGCACATAACAAGGTGCCAAGCAGTAATTTCTTGCCGGGGTTTCGCTTGATAAAAGAAGTCACAATGGTCCTTAAAAAAATACGACAATATTCGGTTACAAGCTAAATGCACTAAATAGCAAATCGCATTTGTACAAATTTCAAACTATTGTTGTTACATCGCGTATAAGCTTTTACTTACACAATTATCGTATACAGCATTTTGTAAAAACATGGTTGAAGTATCTACATTTGAGCAGCAGGTGCAACTGCACCTTTCGCCAAATCGCTCGGCAACATGGCAACAAACGAAATTTCTTATGGCAAGCTTCGGGCTGTTTATAAGCTCAATTGCCATCGCGTGGGCATTTGCGGGCGCATGGGTCATTTTACCATTTGCTGGAATAGAAGTAGGGTTACTGACACTCATTATGTATTTGGTTTCAAAAGCCACCTACCAATGGCAAACGGTGCTAATTTCCCCTCAAACTATTTTTGTTCAATGTTCAAATGGCGCCCATTTGCGTTTTCCTCGCCACGACACATCCCTTTATTTTTTCAAAGATACTGAAAAAAAGCGCCTTCCCCGATTGGTACTGCAAACCCACCTTCAACAGTTTGAGCTTGGTGCTTTTTTAAACGCGGATGATAAGCAGCGCGTACACGATAGCTTGAAGACAACGGGAATAATGATATGTACGAACAAGTGGTGGTGATTAGTTCTAAAACTAAAGAAACTAAAATGCTTGACGCCTTTGCGCTGAGACTATGACACAAAATTAATGATCATAGTACGGGGTTTCAACTAATTAATATAAGGCAGTTGTAATTATTAACGGCGACATTAAAAGGATACTTTTATGAATTTATATATAGAGTCATTGGAAGGCGGTAATTATTTAGCGTCAACAGGCATGGGAAGCGCTCGTACTCTAGTTCGTAACAATAAGTCTGAACCAAAGACGTTTCATTGTTTGAATGAAATAAGAGAACACTTCCACTCGAAAACTTTCGATAAAGTATGGCTTCGACAGAGTACGCCTTACGAAGAGATGGTAGGACAAACCGATCATCCAGGGGCATTGGAGCTTGAAATTGAATGGTAAACAATAAATAACGAACAATTTGACAGCACTTTGCACTGATTAGCACGTTTTTTGCGTACTGCATAACTAACGTAGGAAAAGCGTGTTTGTTTTTGGGTTTGACTCTATGGAAACCGTTTTTTCTAAACGCTGTGAAGTACCCACATGCTAAGGAGAACTGCATGAATATTAGTAAGTTAACTGTCAAATCACTACTATTTACCGTCATTATGACGCTTACCGCGTGCGCCTCAATGGGGAGTGGCACTGTCGCCGAAAAACAACAGGCCATTCTAAACATGCAGGAAAACGCGCTTACTCGTTTATACACCGAGAAACCGGATACACGCTCTCAAATCAGAGATGCTGCGGGTTATGCCGTGTTTACCAACGCCAACATCAATGTTTTCTTTGTTGCCGCAGGCACAGGCTATGGTGTCGTGAACAATAACGTCACTGGCGCGAAAACGTATATGAATATGGCGGAAGGAGGCGTTGGATTGGGGTTAGGCGCAAAAGATTACCGAATTGTAATGGTCTTCCATACGCAAAAAGCAATGAACTATTTCATCGATAACGGATGGACAGTGGGCGGAAATGCAGACGTAGCAGCGAAAGCGGGTAGCAAGGGCGCTTCAGCAGAAGGAGAAGGTTATCTTGGTAACGTTACTGTTTACACGATGACTGAAAGTGGCCTTACGTTACAAGCAACGGTGAAAGGCACCAAATTTTGGGTAGATAAAGAATTAAACTAATCTTTCGAGTTTTTTGCCTTTATCTTGCTGAATTACAGCAAATCCAGACAATGAGCGCCTCGTGAATACAAGAGGCGCTTTTTTATATTAATGATTTTGATTTTCCTCAATACGCATCCACTGGGCTCGCGTGCAATTTTCTAACAAGTCAAAAGCTTCAAACACCACCTCTTGACCTTGCACAAAGGCGTGTTCTTCATCAGGCTTTCGTCTTTTTAAGGCGTCTAACTTTTCTTTTGTCCCCGCCCTGCCAGGATGATTTGACAAAAAAACATCAATATTTTGTTCTTTTACTAATCGTTTCATTGTCATGGCAGAGTTCGTATAAGACTGAATGCGCGAGACATCAGGGCCGTAGTTGAGCCCAGTACCGCCCCATAACACAGCCCGATGTTCTTCGTTTCCGTCAACTACGGGGAAAATGACCGTTAACGTACCTGGTGTATGGCCCGGCGTAACATAAAGCGTTAATTCAGTACCGTTAACTTTCAATTTTTCACCATCGGCTACCGCAACATCTCGGCTTGGCTTTTTACCCCAACGATAACTGGCAAATTTATCGTTTTCGAGGTAATCCCACTCTACATTACTCATGACTATGCGAGGATTATATGTCGACTTGATAAGCTCAAACCCACCATAGTGATCGCCGTGACCGTGAGAAATAATCAGGTGAGATATGGGCTTGTTGCCTAACCCGAGTGCAGAGAGGCCATCAATTATATACTGTTGAGCTTGCTCGTTATTATTCAAGGCATCCACCAGAACAATGCTCTTGCCTGTGTCGATTGCCCAACTTGCAACGTTGCCTGCCCCCACGTAATAGAGGTTATCAAAGACCTTCTGGGGTGGTATTTGGCGCCGCCCCTTGCCTTTGCGTTCGGGCTTGCTTCCACTCTCGGCACGCTTAGGTCTTTCCTGTCGCTTTTCACCGAGTTTAAACATATCTCTGGGCGGAGCACTGATATCGCACAAGCTTGCAAAGCCAGGAAAATGCTTAGCGCTCTCTAGCCCCTTACGAGCATAATCATCAGCAGTTAGCGTTGAGCTAGCAGTGCAATTAGTGGAAAAGCCAACAGCCCATGCAATAGCTACTATTTTTAAAACGTCCAATTTACCCCCAGCCACAATCTTCTTCCATCTTCAACGTACCCAAACTCTTCGTAGCGCATAGTTTTATCAAATGCATTGTAGAGCCCAGTTTGCAACTTAACATTGCGCGTTAGTTTAGTGTTGTAACCTATATCAAACAAACCAACGCCGGGAGACAAAATTGAGCGCGACGATACTGACGTTAACGCCGTTTCTTCTCCCCTCACGGTCCATCTTGACCAAATTTCGCTTTCTCGAGAAATACGATATGTGGTGTTCAATGTGAACAAATGTTTAGGCTGCTGAACTAAAGGCAAACCTTGATTTTCACCGGTTTTTTGCTCTGAGCGAGTAAAGCTGTAGGCCCCGTTAAATGACCAATTCCCAACATTATATTTGCCTGCAAATTCAGCGCCGTAAGACTCAGCTTCATCTACGTTGATGTTGTAGCGATCCGTTTCATCTAGGCAAACAGATAACTCGCAAGAGGCAATGGCAATTTTGTCATCGAAGTCATTGTGAAAGACAGTAATACTGTACTCTAGGCCAGCATCACCGGAATAGTACAGAGCAAGCTCTTTGTTCAACGTAGTTTCTGGTGACAGGTCTGGGTTGCCGTAAACGTTGCCCCCACGGCTTTCTTGAATCCAACCATCAGCCATTTCTCGAAGCTCAGGTGTGCGATAGCCAGTAGAGACACCACCTTTCAACACCCAATTGTCGTTGATATTGTATACCGCGTATACGCGAGGGCTAAATTGAGAACTAAACTGCTCGTTGTTATCAAGACGAATGCCTAGCGTAAAAGCTAAATTATCAGTTATGCGCCATTCATCTTCGCCATAGAAAGACCACTGGCTATTTTCAATATTGGTCGCATCACCGCCATTTGTATCAAAATCATCAAGTGACTCTTCAAGGAATTCTGCACCTAACGTCAGCATATGACTGTCGCTAACAACCCAAGACCATTGAGAATTTATCACTAAATTATCAATGGTGATGTCTCTCCCCACATTCTCTACCGACTCTTGCTGAATATAACTGCGAGCAGTCACATCGCCATATTTCCCCTCGTGAGTCAGCGCATATGATTGCCTATCGCTCTCTAATTCTGATAAAGCGTTTCTTTCTGGCAAAGACTTACCGGGTGTAGCGGTGCGGGTCTGATCTTGAGAAATGAATTCAAACGTTAGTACATCTGTCGTGTTAGGTGTTAAGTGAAACGCTGTACGAATATTACTGAGGTCTTTTTCTGCGTAACCACGCTCAATATTGTCTTCTTCTCGCTTTTGATAAAGGCCGCTGGCTGTAATGCTCAACAAATTTTCGATTAACGGCCCAGAAAACGCGAGCTGGACTTGACTATCTGATCCACTGTCAGAGTTTTCTTGAATTTTAGTTTCTGCTCGAAGGTTGCCGCTCCACTTTCTAAAGTTCTTTCGCGTAATGATATTGATCACGCCACCCATTGCATCGGAACCATACAAGGTAGACATGGGCCCGCGCACAATTTCAATTCGTTCGATACTGTCCAATGGCGGCAACCAATCTTGTTCATACCCGCCGCTGCCATTTGGCTGAGACTCTCTACCTGTTTGTTTTTTTCCATCAACAAGTATAGATGTGTATTGTGCAGGTAGGCCCCGAACACTTATATCTTGGCGATATCCGCCACCCGTAACCGTGACACCGGGTACATCTCGAAGGGCGTCGGTAATATCTTTGTATGCGCGCTGTACAAGTTGCTTTCTATCAATAACGCTTACTGACGCGGGAGCTTGTGACAATAATTGCTCGAAGCCAGAAGCTGTAACAGTGATGCTCTCCATATCATCTTGTTCGTTAGATTGAGCAAGAACATTCTGAGAGGACAGTGAATACAGTGAAATTGCCAGTAACGTGGGGGTAAAACGCATACTTAATCGATTAACATAAAAAAGAATAAGCTGATGATAATCATTATCATTAAGATGTAAAGTTGAATTTAGCTTTTATCGTCCCGCTTAGGTACTTTAACAGAGAGCTAACGTTCAAAATAAAAACAATATTTTGCATCCACAATGGTATTTGGGCATATTTTAGTCAATTGATGTGTTCAATAACTGTTTCAACATAGGGATTGCGTATGATTGTCGTGGTATTTAATCAAAAAGGTGGGGTGGGTAAATCAACGATTAGTACCAATTTAGCCGCACAAAGCGCGAAGGTGGGCCACAAAACGCTATTAGTAGACTTAGATGCCCAGGGAAACAGTACTCACTACGCGGGGTTTGACGCCAGCGAAAAAAGCAATTCTGTTGCTGATATGTTTAAACAAGTGGTGGGAATATTCAGAACGGCTAAAAAGCCTATTGAATTTGTTCATCCAACCCCTTTTGAAAACCTCTTTATTATGCCTTCCTCACCAGCTTTGGCTGACGTAGAGCGAGAACTCGAATCTCGATATAAAATTTTTAAACTCAAAGACGCACTAAAAGAATTAAAGGGCGATTTCGATAATATTTTTATCGACACACCACCTAATTTCAACTTTTACTCTAAAGCGGCACTTATTGCTGCAGATGGGTTTTGCGTTCCTTTTGATTGCGATGATTTTTCCGCACAGGCTATTTTGCGGTTGCTCGACAATGCGATGGAGCTTAAAGAGGATCACAATCCTGAGCTACGTTTGTTGGGTATTGTGGTTAATCAATTTAATAGTCAGGCGAAGCTTCCTGGACAATTGGTGAACTCACTCAAGTCGGAGGGTTTACCAGTATTAGATAGCTATATCAGCGCCACGGTAAAGGTGAAAGAGTCCCATTCCAAGCGTATTCCACTTCCCTTCTATTTGTCTAAACATAAAGTGACGGGACAGATTGCCGCCTTATTTGCAGAGCTAAACGCGGACAAAACCTAATACTAAAAAGATACATTAGACATCAATATCAATGTGCTTAAGCCCACCGCTCTTATTGTCTCGTTCTTTGTCTTTCGAGTTCTCAGCTGATGCATCAATTACCTCGGTACGCTTTATGTCTTGGAAATTGTCGCGGTCTTCTTCACTAATGTGCTCAGACTTCTTCGTTTTCTGCACTTTTTTCACCCGCTCATCGGGTTCAATCGGCACTTTGGTATTGCGAGGCAAAATGGGAAACAGCAGATCGTTGCTCATACGCCCTCCTAAAATGTGTATGGGTTTATAGAATTTATCGGCCGAGTGGTGCTCAAAATTATGGTTCACAACTTATTCATAACGAATAGTTTTATTATATGTATATTAATTTAGAGTTAATGTAGGAAAAGAGTTCACTTTTGCCTTGCAAATCGAGGCTCAAACCGCTAATGTTTCAGCCGTTCGAAATTAGGAATTATATTCACTAAAATGATTAACTGCGCGGCGAAACATCACCATCACCACAAAGCATAACCTTTCAGGTTCGTGCTGGAAGGTCTATATTTCCTTCCAACGGCGCAGATAGAAAAATTCTCGACCCTCGGAAGGAAACTTCCGGGGGTTTTTCGTTTTAGGCGCAATCAAAAGTTAAAACACAACGTGTAAGGAACGTTTCAATGAGTAACAGCAACAGACTTCGAATTGCCGTACAGAAATCAGGTCGCTTAAGTGATGACAGCATCGCACTTCTAAAAGCAATCGGCATAAAACTGAACATTCGTGATCGCCTGCTGATTGCGCATTCAACGAACCAGCCTATTGATTTGCTTCGCGTACGTGACGACGATATTCCAGGCCTTGTTATGGATGGCGTATGTGACCTTGGCTTTATCGGCGAAAACGAGCTTGAAGAAAAAATGCTTGAGCGCAAAGCTGCGGGTAAGCCGTTTGAATATGAAGTGTTACGTCGTCTAGACTACGGTGGCTGTCGCTTATCAATCGCAGTCCCTAACGAAATGAAATATGACGGCATTCAGTCTCTAGAAGGCAAAAAGGTAGCGACCACCTACCCTTACCTTCTTGAGCGTTATTTCAAGGACCAAGGCATTAACGCAAAAGCCGTAATGCTTCAAGGTTCAGTGGAAGTTGCACCACGCGCGGGTGTCGCTGACGCTATTTGTGACTTGGTTTCTACAGGCGCAACACTTGAAGCAAATGGCCTTGTGGAAAAAGACGTTATCTTCCGCAGTAAAGCAGTACTTATTAAGCGCGCAGACGGCGAACTTAGCGACGAGAAAGAAACACTGGTTAACCGTCTAATGCCACGTGTTGATGGCGTATTACTGGCAAAAGAAAGTAAGTACATCATGCTACACGCGCCAAAAGCTTATTTAGAGCAAGTTAAAAGTCTACTTCCAGGTGCTGAAAATCCAACGGTACTTCCACTTGCTGGAAACGAAGAGCAAGTAGCTATCCACGTTGTTTCTACAGAAACCTTATTCTGGGAAACCATGGAAAAGCTCAAAGCCCTTGGTTGTAGCTCTATTCTTGTAATGCCAATCGAAAAAATGATGGGCTAAAAGGCAGGCAATTATGATTACTTGGTCATCTCTTTCAGCAAATGAGAAAAAACAGGCGCTAGCTCGCCCGGCTATGGCCAATAGCCAACAATTAAAGCAGACCGTGGGCGACATTATCGCCCGCGTTGAAGCAGAAGGTGATGCGGCAGTTCTCGACTATACTCGTAAGTTCGATTGCCCAGATATAAAAAGCCTTGTGCTTTCGCAAGAGAATATCGATGCCCTAGCAGCTAAGGTAACACCTGAAGTCGCAAACGCTATCGACACGGCGTTCAACAACATAAAAATGTTTCACGAAGCGCAAATGCCTAGTGATATTGCGCTAACCACAACGCCTGGTGTTAAATGCGAGCTGCGCTTCACCGCCCTTGATGCAGTGGGTCTTTATATCCCGGGCGGCAGCGCACCACTTCCATCAACCGTGTTAATGCTGGGCGTGCCTGCATTGGTGGCAGGCTGTGAAAATAAACTGCTTTGCACACCGCCAAACAAAGAACAACTTATTGCGCCCGAAATTGCCTACGCGGCAAGAAAATGCGGCATTGATAAAATCTTCTTGTGTGGTGGCGCTCAAGCGGTTGCAGCCATGGCATTGGGTACTGAAACGATTCCTCAGGTCGATAAAATCTTCGGCCCTGGCAATAGCTTTGTTACCGAAGCTAAACAGCAAGTTAGCCAACGTGCTGATGGTGCTGCTATTGATATGCCGGCGGGTCCGTCAGAGGTATTGGTGCTAGCCGATGAATTCGCAAACCCTGAGTTTGTAGCTGCAGATTTACTGTCTCAAGCCGAGCACGGCCCAGATTCCCAAGCAATTTTGGTATCTAACAGCGCTACGCTTATTGAAGAAGCAAAAGCCGCGGTTGAACGCCAATTAGCTACGCTGTCTCGTGCTGAAATCGCTCGCCCAGCTATGGAAAATGCACGCTATATATTGGCCGATTCCATTGAACAAGCCATTGAAGCAAGCAACGCCTATGCAGCTGAGCACTTAATTGTGCAAATTGAGAATGCTCGCGATTACTTACCAAAAATTAAATACGCCGGCTCTATTTTCTTAGGCCCGTGGTCACCAGAATCTGCTGGTGATTATGCGTCAGGTACGAACCACGTGCTTCCCACATACGGCTATGCAAAGAACTACTCTAGCCTTGGCCTGTTGGACTTTATGCGTCGCTACACAATTCAAGAACTAAGTGAAGATGGCATGCGTAATTTAGGCCCTGCGATTATGGCACTAGCGGCAGCAGAAGGGTTAGATGCACACGAACAAGCCGTTGCACTTCGTATGCTGGCGCTTAAACAGGGAGACGCCTAATGTCGGCACTTATCGATAACTTAATTAATGAAAACTTAGTGCCGCTAAAGCCTTATGAATCGGCGCGTCGCTTGTTTTCAGGTGGTCAAGACTGGCTTAACGCTAACGAGTCACCTTATGCCAACGAATACAGTGTAGATAGCGGTAACTTTAACCGCTATCCATCGTGTCAGCCTGAAGCGGTAGTGAGTGGTTACGCAAACTACGCAGGGCTTGATAAGTCGCAGCTTATTGTTACCCGCGGTGCAGATGAGGGCATCGAGTTACTTATTCGTACCTTCTGTACGCCGGGTAAAGACAGCATTCTGATTTGCCCACCTACCTACGGTATGTATGCCATCAGTGCTGAAACCTGTGATGTAGGCATCAAAAAAGTGCCGCTTAACGACGACTTTAGCCTTAACGTGAATGCTGTATGCGCTGAAGATGACGTTAACGTGATTTTCATCTGTGCGCCTAATAACCCTACCGGTACGCCAGTTGCTCGTGAAGACATTAAAACCGTGCTCAATCACTTTGCCGATAAAGCACTCGTTGTTGTAGATGAAGCCTACATTGAGTTTGATGCCGATAATACGTGGGCAAATGAAATAAACAACTACCCCAACTTGGTGGTACTTCGTACGCTGTCTAAAGCGTTTGCACTTGCCGGTCTTCGCTGTGGTTTTACCCTCGCCCAAGCACCGGTGATTCAAGCTCTGCTTAAAGTAATAGCGCCTTATCCTATTCCAGAGCCAGTGGCGCAGATTGCCGCACAAGCATTGTCGGCAGAATCGTTAACGCTACTTGAACTTCAAGTGGCAACCATTAATCGCGAAAAAGAGGCCTTAGCCGAAGCGCTGGCATCAATTAATGGCTTTGAATTGGTGGGTGACAGACGAGCAAACTTTATCTTATTCCGCTACGCAAACGCGCAAGCACTAATGCAATACCTAGTTAGCAAAGGCATGCTAATTCGCGATCAATCAAAACAGCTTAATTTACACAACTGTTTACGGGTAAGCATCGGCACTGAAGAGCAAAATCAGCGTTTAATGCAGTTAATTAACGAATTTAAAAATAATGAGGACGCGGCATGAGTCAGCAAGCCATTTTATTTATTGACCGCGACGGTACACTCGTAGAAGAGCCGCCAGTAGATAAGCAATTAGATAGTTTAGAGAAGCTGGTTTTCGAGCCAAACGTAATTCCCGTGTTGCTTAAACTAAAGGCAGCTGGGTTTAAACTCGTGATGGTAAGTAATCAAGACGGCTTGGGTACAGACAGTTTCCCGCAAGAAGATTTCGACAAGCCACACAATGCCATGATGGCCATTTTCGAAAGCCAAGGCGTGGTATTCGATGACGTGCTTATTTGCCCGCACTTCGATGCTGATAACTGCACATGCCGCAAGCCAAAACTCGGTTTAGTTCAAGAATACCTGCAGCAAGGCAAAGTGGATTTCACCCGCTCGTTTGTGATTGGTGACAGAATTACCGATGTGCAGCTTGCTGAAAACATGGGTATTCGCAGCTTTCAGTACAACCGCGAGAGCTTAAACTGGAATGATATTCAGAAAAGCTTGCTTGCATCTTCACGTATAGCAGAAGTGGTACGCACAACCTCTGAAACCGACATTCGCGTTCGCGTAGATTTAGACTCGCAAGCTAAGTCGACAATTCAAACCGGCATGGGCTTTTTTGACCACATGCTGGACCAGATTGCGACCCACGGTGGCTTCGAGCTAAACCTAACTACCAGTGGCGATTTGCACATTGACGATCACCACAGTGTAGAAGATACCGCCCTTGCTCTTGGCGAAGCCCTTAAAAAAGCGCTGGGCGATAAACGGGGAATTGGACGTTTTGGCTTTGCGTTGCCAATGGATGAATGTCGTGCGGAATGTATTATGGATATTTCGAACCGTCCGCACCTTAAGTTTGAGGCTGAATTTAGCCGTGATCAGGTAGGTGAAATGGCCACTGAAATGGTGCCGCATTTCTTCTACTCGCTTGCACAAAGCATGGGGTTATCATTACACCTTTCCACCAGCGAAGGTAATGCTCACCACCAGGTAGAGAGCTTGTTTAAAGTATTTGGCCGAGCGCTACGTCAAGCTATTACCCGTCAAGGCGATGCACTACCAAGCAGTAAAGGAGCACTGTAATGTCAGTGGTAAATTCCAGCCAGCGACAAAAAATCGTAATAGTAAACACCGGCTGCGCCAACATTTCATCGGTACGCTTTGCCCTTGAGCGCTTGGGCGTTGAAGTAGACGTATCTGACGACGTAAACGTGATTAAAAGCGCTGACAAGGTCTTTTTACCGGGTGTAGGTACCGCGGCGGCGGCAATGACAAGCATTAAGCAAAAAGCGCTAGTGGAAACCCTTCAGTCGCTTACACAACCTGTGCTTGGCGTATGTTTAGGCATGCAGCTTATGGTTGAAACCAGCGCCGAAGGTGGTTTTAAAGGTACAGGCAACATTGACTGTTTGAACCTTATGCCAGGTCACGTAGCGCGCATGGAATCGAAAGGCGTGCGCTTGCCTCACATGGGTTGGAACACCGTCTCTCATAAAAACGAAAGTTTGTTCAAAGGCATCCCACAAGATACCTACTTTTACTTTGTGCACAGTTTTGCCGTTCCTGAATACGAGCACACGCTTGCAAGCTGCACTTATGGCAATACGTTTTCAGCAGCTATAAATAAAGACAACTTTTACGGGGTGCAATTTCACCCAGAGCGTTCTGGCGAGGCCGGAGCACAATTACTGACTAACTTTGTGAACCTATAATGATTATTCCAGCGATTGATCTTATTGACGGACACGTAGTGCGCTTATATCAAGGCGACTACGAGCAGAAAACCCAATACGAACTGGACCCAGTAGACGTGGTTCACGACTATGCCGACCAAGGCGCAACTTGGCTACACATAGTTGATCTTACGGGCGCCAAAGACACCAGCAAGCGTCAGCTTTCGCTTATCAAGTCTATGGTCGACACCAAGCGCATGAAGTTTCAAGCGGGCGGCGGCATTCGTAGCGAAGAAGAAGTGGCGCAATTACTTGAAATTGGCGTAAGCCGCGTAGTGATTGGTTCTTTGGCTGTAAAACAACCCGAGCTTGTAAAGTCTTGGGTAGAAAAATACGGCCCAGAGCACATTGTACTGGCCCTTGATATCAATATAAGCGATAGCGGTGAAAAGCTTATTGCCACCCACGGCTGGCAAGAAAACTCTGGCGTAGCCCTTGAAGGCTTACTGGAAGATTTCGCTACGGTAGGCGCTAAGCACGTGCTATGCACCGATATTAGCCGCGACGGTACACTGCAAGGCGCGAACACCGAACTCTATCAAGAAATGGCAGCCCGTTTCCCTAATATAAGCTGGCAAGCGTCGGGTGGTATTGGCAGTATTGCTGATATTGAAGCGCTAAAACCCACAAACGTTGGCGGTGTTATTCTAGGTCGCGCACTACTTGAAGGTAAGTTTACGGTTAAGGAGGCTATCGCATGCTGGCAAAACGCATAATACCGTGTTTGGACGTACGCGACGGCAAAGTTGTTAAGGGCGTTCAGTTTAGAAACCACGAAATCATTGGCGATATTGTACCCCTTGCCGAGCAATACGCAAAAGCTGGCGCCGATGAGTTGGTATTTTACGATATTACTGCGAGCTCTGACGCCCGTGTGGTAGATAAAAGTTGGGTAAGCCGAATTGCACAGGTTATTGATGTCCCGTTTTGCGTAGCTGGCGGCATTAAAAGCATTGAGGACGCTGGGCGCATTTTGGAAATGGGTGCAGATAAGATTTCAATTAACTCCCCTGCCCTTAACAACCCAGATCTTATTAATCAGCTTCACGACGTATACGGTCAGCAGTGTGTTGTAATCGGTATCGACAGTTTCTATAACGAAGCGACCGACCAGTATGAAGTGTATAAATTCACCGGTGATGAGAGCCGCACGCAGAAAAGTCAGTGGCAAACCTTCGACTGGATTAAAGAAGTGCAGTCGCGTGGTGCAGGTGAAATTGTACTGAACTGTATGAACCAGGACGGCGTGCGTAAAGGTTATGATGTGAAGCAGCTGAAGGCCGTACGCGATGTATGCGAAGTACCGTTAATAGCATCAGGTGGTGCAGGCGAAATTGCTCACTTTACTGATGTGTTCCAACAAGCTGACGTAGATGGTGCCCTGGCAGCATCGGTATTTCACAAAGGCATCATCAACATTGATGAGCTAAAAGCAGAGTTAACCAGCAATGGCGTTGCCATGCGTAAGCGTCACGGATTAACGGCGCAAGCAGAAGGAGTAAACCCGTGATCATTAATAATGACAATAGCAATAAGCTAGCCTGGGACAAAATGGACAACTTGCTGCCTGCCATTGTGCAAGACGCATTATCTGGCAAGGTATTAATGCAAGGTTATATGGACCAAGATGCCCTAGCGAAAACTCTTGAAACGGGTAAAGTGACCTTTTTCAGCCGTTCAAAGCAGCGCCTTTGGACCAAAGGTGAAACGTCTGGTAACACGCTAGATTTAGTGAGCGTGGCCTGCGACTGTGACCAAGATTCACTGTTAGTATTAGCCAACCCTAACGGCCCGACATGCCACACCGGCGTTGAAAGCTGTTGGTTTGACGGCAACACACCAGCATTTACCTTTCTTGCAGACTTAGAGCGAGTACTAGCTGCACGCAAAAATGCCGACCCAAAAAGCAGCTACACAGCTAGTCTTTACAACAAAGGCATTAAGCGCATAGCGCAAAAGGTAGGTGAAGAAGGTGTAGAAACCGCATTGGCAGCAACGGTGCACGACAAAGAAGAGCTTAAAAACGAAGCCGCAGATTTGTTGTATCACCTAACTGTACTACTTCAAGCAAGCGACATGTCGCTTAACGATGCACTTAACGTGTTGCGTCAGCGTCATAAGTAATTTACGAGTGCGCTAACTTTTTATCTAAAATGCCCTTCGCGTTTTTGCGCTAAGGGCATTTTTATCTACTGAATGTTACTTCTCAATTTCCCTTACCACTTGCCCATAAGCCAGCAGTGCGAACAGCCCTGTTCCGCCAACGATATTCCCGAGCAATGTAGCGCCGATAAGAGAAACGGTTTCGATAATAGTTATCTTATCTTGTAGTGCTAACAAGAAGAGCTCTGTTGAGCCGGCAATTACGTGCGTAAAATTACCTATCGCAATTAAATAGGTAAAAATCACAATCATGAATATTTGGGAATGCTTAACCGAAGGCTTCATCCACACGATAGCGGCGATAATAAATCCAGACGTAATACCGTAAGAAAAAGCGTCTGACGGTGATAACTTGGCATAATGCTCAGATATAGCGGTCATCCCTTCAACCAGCTCTGGAGGCACAGCTTGCAGGGTATAGCTAAATAATGCAGCTAGAAAGGTGCCGAACATATTAGCGGCGAAAACAATAGACCACAGACGCGCAATACAAAATCCCATATTTAACGATGGCTTGCTTAATAGCGGAAGAATGACCGAAAGCGTATTTTCGGTGAAAAGCTGTAGTCGACCAACGATAACCAACACGAACCCGACGGTGTAGCCCAAATTCTCAATAACAAACTGATTGGGAGAATTTGCAAAGAGGTGATGCAGAATGCCTTCGGCTAGGATTGAAATCGATATACCGATACCTGCTGCAACCCCTGACCACCATAACGACATTATAGGGCGCTGAAGTTCCTCAAGCCCTTCCCTATGTACAATGGCGTACAAAGAAACAGAATTTAAGCTTTGGTTATCTCTTACATCCTTTTCTTCGGTATGACTCAACGCCACATCTTGCTGTCTGTCGCCCGAATCCTTAGCATCTTTAGCCATCAACCTCTCCAGTTTTCTCATTTTTTTACGTCATTTGTATACGCAACTAAAGATAATACGTAAGGCACGCTTGTTTTTGGTCAAAAACACCTCTTCATGCATTAACGTATTAGGGCCAATACAAAGGTATAAAAACCAAAACAACAAAGATGAATAGACAACTGACGTTATAGAACGAATTATGTACAATGCGTATCGCTACCTTAATCGTGCAATATCCACCAAATAATTCGGATTGTCCCGCTAAAAATCGCAAAAATGTACTATGTTCAGTACTGGTCTCTTTTTAACCAAAGTTGTTTTTATAAATGAAAAAAAGTCATTCTCTTTCTTCCAAGCTTATGTCTGTTGTTGGCATGCTTTTTATACTCCTCGCCGCAGTGTTTATTTGTGTGAGTTATCTTTTACTTGAGCGGACAGAAAAAGAAATAGACCAGCATGTTAATCAAGAAATTGTAGACCAGATACAGAAGACTGTATCTGCCAAGGCATCTCAATATGCAGCGCAAACGGAAGCACTTATTAACAGTGCACATATTTTGCCAAACGCGTTAGCGGCTCAACTTACTAAAAGCATAGAAGCGAGTGATTCGCTGTCATTGAGCCGCGAACAGACCGAGCGCTTAGTTGAAAGTATGTTGGATACGAATTTAACCTCAAGCGTTTATGCGCAGTTTGAAACAAACAGGTTTGACGGTAAAGCTTCTGAAAACATAAGCGGTAAGTCTCATTCAACGCCAGGAACAGGCAGCTTCGAGGTTTATTTTATTCGAGGAACGAACGGCGCTGCTGAGCAGATAGCAATTACTGATCCCGAGTTAAAGCATGATACAACGCTTGATGAATTCGGGTTTAGAGCAGCTGAATGGTATTTGTGTAATGAAGAAACACGTAAGCCCTGCGTTTCTAACCCTTATCAGTACGAAATTCGCGAAGGCTATACCGAGTTAATGACTAGTCTAACTGTTCCTGTTATCGCAAATAACCAATTCCGCGGCGTAGTTGGAACCGATCTAAACCTTCCTATTATTCAAAAGCGAGCTGAAGGCCTCAAAGCTTCGCTCTATGACGGTAATGCTGAGGTCTATGTTGTCAGTCAAAACGGTTTAGTCGTTGCAGCAACCGATGCAAAGGACAAACTGGCTCGACTATTTACTGAGGTTTTTAATGATAAAGCCAAATCAAACATGCTGTTAAGTGCAAAACAACAGTCTGGACTTATTGAAAACGATGGCATGTTGTATGTCACTCAAGACATATCACTACCCCTTGCGGATGTGAAATGGAAAATGATCGTTGGCGTGAGTAAAACACATGCAATGGCGCCGGTTACCTCCCTCGAATCGATGATTTCTTCAGCAGTGACGTCACTGCTATCGACACAACTTATCGTGGCGATAATATGTACAGCTGTTGCACTTACCCTCGTTTTTGTATTTACAAAAAGTATCATCCAACCCGTACGTCAAGTCGCTGAGCGAATGGAAGAACTCGCTGGACAGGGTGGAGATTTAACGCAAAATATTCACGTGCATTCGCACGCGGAACTCATTCAGTTAAGTGAAGCGTTCAATCTCTTTAAGGAGCGCGTTCGGGAGCTCCTTGATCAAGCCAAACAGTCGTGTGCTCAGGTCATTGAGCAAAGTGGAGAAACGCAGCGCCACACCGAAAGTACAAACTCACTAATCCAAGTACAGCAGGCTGAAATAGACAGTGTCGTTACCGCTATTACTGAAATGTCTCAAACCGCGCAAGAGGTAGCGAGAACAGCTGCCGATGCAGCTGATAATGCAGATAACGCTACCAATTCAGTGAAACAAACGGAAAGCGAGATTTCAGAATCGACACACTCGGTGACAGAGCTATCTAAAGAGATGCAAAACGCATCGGATGCGGTTCAAGCGGTGTCTCAGCGAAGTGCTGACATCAAAAAGATTCTTGACGTTATTGGTGCGATAGCCGATCAAACTAATCTATTGGCCCTAAACGCTGCCATTGAGGCTGCACGCGCGGGTGAAAATGGCAGAGGGTTTAGTGTCGTTGCTGATGAAGTTCGCTCTCTCGCCTCAAAGACCGCAGAGTCAGTGGGTGAAATTGGCAAAGTTATCACAGCATTACAAAGTGAAGTTGATCATACAGTAAACACTATTCACTCGGGCAGTCGAAAAGCTGAAGATGCGGCTCAACTTTCACAATCCGCGTTAGGAAAAATGCAGACCACAGTACTGCAGATTGGAGAAATCAGTGAACGCATGACCCAAATGGCAGCTGCAGCAGAAGAACAAAGTCAAGTGAGTGAAGAACTGAATAGAAATATGGTGGTTATTGGTAATGCAACGTCTGACGTTTCCACTAACTCTAAAGCATCAGCAGAAAGCTCTAAAGCTATCTTCAGTGCTGTAAGCACGCTTAGGGAGCTGTTGGCCAAACTAAAAACCCATTAAGCCGTTCAACGCATGGAAAAAAGGCTTGTAAGAATGCAATTCATACGAGCCTTTTGATGTTATTTACCCTGTATTTTGGTGTTGAACACTTGCGTTACTCCTTGCTTAACAACGAATAACTAGTCCTGCTGATTAGAAGGATTGAGCAAAATAGGCGTGCCAAGGCCCAGTGCCTTCAAACGTTCAAATTGAGAAGCTTTATCGCCTACAATTAGATAAATCATTTTATCTGGGTGAATGTAGTTGGCGTACAATTGTTTGACGTCATTCACGGTCAGGTTTTCTACTTCAGTCTGTTGCTGCAGCACATAGTCATCGGCAAGCCCAAAGTCACTTATTTCACTTACCATATTCAGTTTAGCCCCCAGTGTTTCGAAAGCGCGCGCGCCTGATTTAAGGGTAAAACCTTTGGTAACAGCTAAGTCTTCACTTGAAAAATCAGACTGATACGAAGACAAGATATCTTTGATGGCTTGGGTAGCTTCTAGTGTGACGTTAGTACGTACAGCGCTTCTTATTGTAAATTCACCCGTATATTGGTCGCTAGAAAACGAAGAGCGAATACCATAGGTATAGCCCTTATTTTCTCGCAACTCCTGCATGAGCTGTGACGCAAAACCGCCGCCGCCCAACCGATAGTTCATTACGCTCGCCTTGTACGCGTCTGGATGGGTAACTTTTGGTGCCACGTGACCAAAATACAAGACCGACTGCTTTGCGTTAGGCACGTCATAGAAAAATAACTGGGCATCGTCAGGTAATTTTGGCTCTGATACCGCTGGTAACGTCACGTCTTTTTGGGCCCACCGCGTATTAAGGTTTGATATGGCCTTAGTAACAGCCTTTTGCTCAATATCGCCAGCAACATGTAACTTCGTCAGAGAAGGTGAGAAATTTTTCTCGTAATAAGCTTTAACGTCCTCAATGGTAATAGAAGGTACGCTTTGCATATCCCCTAATGCCGTGTTTGCAAATGGGTGATCTTGCCCGTAAAGCAGTGCTTTGAATTCCACAGCTGCAATTGCATTTGGATTGGCTCTGATTTGTTCAATTTGATTGATTGTATCGTTTTTAGCCAGTTCAAATTCTTGTTCATCAAAGCGAGGAGAAAGCACAACTTCCGACACTAGCTGCATAAGTGCATCGAAATGCTTAGAGAGTACCGTTCCGCTTATCGTGATATCCATTTCAGATGCATTGGCTTCAATAGATGCGCCAAGTAGCTCTAGCTCCTGCTCGAGCTCCTGTGGCGATTTAGTCGCGGTTCCTTTAAGCAACGTTGCCGCCAGCAAGTTTGCGGTGCCTCTCTTATCCTCTTGGTCGAAAAGCATTCCGCCATCAAGTTTCAGTTCAAACATTACTAGCGGTACTTCATCATTAGAAATACCAGCAATGCGAAGCCCTGAAGACAAGTCAGTTTGCCAAACTTCTGGGGGCGTAATAGTTACGCTGTCGCCATAGCTAGGTTCTTTCGTTCGATCGAACGAGGACGGCGTGCGCTCATAATCGGCAACGACCGACGCATCAAAACTTTCTTCAGCACCAGCAACTATCTGCTCTTCGACCACCTGCGCCGCTGTCGATCCCTTAAGCACTAAGCTTTGCTCTCCCTTAGGTACAAAGCTGGTAGCGACATATGGCTTATCTTTGATGTAGGCGTTGTACACCCGCATAACGTCTTGTTGGCTAACGCCTAGTATTTTTTGCACGTCCTGGCTAGTAAACCCGGCGCCGCCAGCAAAAATTTCGTATTGCGCAAGCTGGAAGCCTTTCCCTAGAACACTGGACAGCCCTTTATAGAACTCCATTTCCTGTCCTGCTTTAATACGCGCTAAATCCTCTGATGAAATTCCGTCTTTCTCAAAACGCGCAAATGCTTCATTAACACCGTCTAAAACTTGATTTAAATCGACACCATTAAACGCCATTGTTTGTAGCTGAAGCTGTCCCGCAATTTCCGCGTCGTAGCCGTATAAATAAACATTGCTGGTGAATTTTTTCTCGTCGATGAGAACTTGATTAAGCGGTGCATTTTTCCCTTGGCTTAAATATTGGGAAAGTACTTGAAGCGCGTAGTAGTCTCGGTGATATTCAGGCACCGTTGGCCATACCATCGTTAACATCGGCGCTTGTGCAAAATTATCTATGTGAAAGCGTTTTACCGTGGTTTCTAGTTTTGCAGGTTGAGGCGTTAGTTTTTCTATAGGTTCGCCGGACGGAATTTCATCGAAATATTTTCTAACCCATGCTTTCGTTTGGGCAACGTCAATATCACCTGCAATGGTTAGCACCACATTATTAGGTACGTACCATTTATTAAAAAACTCTTTAACATCTGCCAGCGTGGCATTTTGCAAATCTTCTAGAGAACCAATGACTTGCCAACTATAGGGATGACCCTCTGGGTATAGGTTTTTATCAATTACATATTGGTTATGACCGTAAGGGCGATTATCAACACTTTGACGCTTTTCATTTTTCACCACCTGCTTTTCTTTAGCGAGCACAGGGTCTGTTACTGTGTTAATGAAATAACCTAATTTATCAGCCTCTGCCCAAATCATTTTTTCAAGCGCATCAATAGGCACCGTTTGATAATAGTTGGTGCTGTCTCGGCTAGTAGATCCATTCGCCCCTGAGCCCCCAATTCTGGCGCTTAGCTTATCTAAGCCACCTTTACCGAGGTTTTCAGACTCTAGAAACAATAAATGCTCAAAGAGATGAGCAAATCCCGTTCTCCCCTCTTTTTCTCTGGCAGACCCCACATGCGCAGTTAACGCGACCGCCGCTACAGGGTCAGATCTATCTACATGCAAAATAACAGTTAACCCGTTATCAAGCGTGAAGCGTTCATAATTTACATTGAATGAGGTGGCATTTTCGACAGCAGCTTGGCTGCTGGCCGGGGGATTATTATTCGTGCATCCGATTGATAATGTGCTTAATGCAACAACCGCGACTGCTGTATATAGCCTGGTTCGTTTAAAGGAATTGAGCATGCTGTAAGTTCTTCGACTATCAAAACCATAATAATTAACACAGGCCCATTGTTAGCGCCATGATATTCCTTTTGCTGGAAAAATGCGCTATCAATGCTGAGGACGTTCAAAACCCATAACAAAAGCAAACCTAAACAACTGATATAAAAATAAAAATTAAATATAAGCCTTTAACGTTCAAATTTCATTTGGTTCAATTCACCGCGTTATTACTAAGCTTCTGACACAGTTGGTTACATTTTCACACGGCCAAAACGGAACAAATTAGCAAGGGAACAATCTACATCTACGAGCGAATTATTGCAGTGAAGGCTCACCAACGTGATTAGATTAAAAGAGAAAAGTTAATTAAAGGACTCCATAGTGATTAACATTAAGCAAAGTGTTAGAAGCAACTTCCCGTTTATTTTGTTTGTGGTGTTACTTTTCTCTTTTCGAAGCAGTGTAGCAGATTGGTACTATGTGCCAACTGGTTCGATGGAACCCACCATTTACGTTGGAGACAGAGTTATTGTTGATAAATCTGCCTACACGCTAGAAATTCCATTTACAGACGTTGTCCTTGCGAAAACCGGCGCTGTCAATCGCGGAGACATTGTTATTATCAATAGCCACGCGGCTGATACCAGACTTATAAAGCGAGTTGTTGCAGTAGAAGGTGATACGGTGCAACTAGAAGAAAATCGGCTATCTATTAACGATGAGAAAGCTTCAGTTGAAGCAAAGGGTAGCTCTCTTTTTTTAGAAAACATATTAGGGCATACCCGTACAATTGCGCTTAATCCGCTACCTAGCCCAGCGAAAAGCTTTAATGCTGTAACCGTGCCTAAAGGTCATGTGCTCGCACTAGGTGACAACAGAAATAATAGCGTAGACTCTCGCTATTACGGTTTTATTCCTGTTGAAGAAATACAGGGAAAAGCAAATTATGTTGCGTTTTCACTCGATACTGAAGATATGTACCTGCCTAGAAAGGAAAGATTTTTCACCGCGTTATAATAGAACTACCGTCGAGACTTCCCTTCATCAGATAACGTGAAGAGATATTATTAAGCGACCTTTACCAGCGTCTAATTATTCTTCGCTTGAAAGGGAAGCAAATTGCAGAGCGTATTAGAGGTAATGCGAGCACCTCTAAATATTTCTGAGAGCTGAGAACCCCTAATTTATGTACAAATATTAAACGCATTAACCTATCTCACTGTACTCTCTCGTCTATTTCTAAATCTTAGGTTTGCTTTCCATCTCAATGGGAACGTGGCTTTTTTCTCTTCACAAAATTTCATAACGCCGCTTTTAAAAAGTAAAAAAGGAATACCTGCTTTACACACCTTGTAACCAAGTGTCACAAATTTCGCCATTGCTACTATTGCAACTTTAGTATTAGAAATGCTATTCATGAGTTCGTAACATACTTATGTTGCAGCAACACACAACAAGTAAATGGATAATAAGGAAATAACAATGAAACAAGGTCGTAAAATAAGTGCTATAGCAGTGGGATTGGCACTTGCAGGAATTACCTCACTAAGTCCTGTACATGCGCAGCAAGCTGATGAAGAAGCAGCGAACCTTGAGCGAATTGCAGTCACCGGTTCACGCATTAAGCGCACAGATATGGAAGGCCCCTCTCCTATTCAGTCAATTGACGCAACAATGATTGAAGGCATGGGCTATGAAAACTTACAGCAGCTTTTAGAAAGAATGCCAGCCACGGGTGCCGGTACTTTTTCAACTCGCAACAACAGCCAAGATTCTACCGCTAATGGCGCAGCAGCAGTATCACTCAGAGGTATGGGACCAGATGCAACGCTAGTTCTCATTAACGGCCGCCGCGTCGCCATCAGCGCCTTTGCCGAAAGTATCACCAACTCATTTGTAGATATTAACTCGATACCCGTATCTGCCATTGAGCGCATTGATATTCTAAAAGACGGCGCATCTGCGATTTATGGCTCCGATGCGGTAGCAGGTGTAGTTAACGTTGTACTTAAGAAAGACTATGAAGGTCTTGAAATTAACGCTGGCTATGGCGGCACAACTGGCCCTAGCTATGACGAAACCACTGCAAGTATTCTGTGGGGCTCTCAAAGCGAAAAAAGCAGCGCAACCGTTATTATTGACTATTTCAATAACAGCACGCTGGGTGCTGATGAAATGGGCCGTTTTGGTACGGCCAACCAGTCACCGTATGGCGGTATGGATTTTCGTTCATCACGGGGTTACCCAGGCTACTTCTATGTAGATGGCGTCAAAACAATCGATCCAGACTGCCCTGCAGATAGCGCTACGGCTTCTGGCAGTTGCTTATTCGATTACGGCCCGTTTGGATTAACAATTCCAGCCTCTGAGCGCGTAGGCTTTATCGGCCAATTCGATTACAAAATTGGCGATGAGACCACAGCGTTTATGGAAGTTGCTATGCAGCACAACACATCGGAAGCAGGCGGCGCAGCAACGCCCTTGGATGAAGATGCGGGCCTAACCGTTCCGGGGACTCACCCCAACAACCCATTTGGTCAGGACATTGAAATTGGTCGCTACCGCCCGGTTGATGCAGGCGCTCGCCGTTGGGATATTGAGTCTGATACCCTTCGTTTAGTTGCGGGATTACGCGGTACATTTAACGATTACGACTGGGAAGCATCAGTACAAAAAGGACGAAGCCGTTCGGAGCAAAGCGGTGACCAATCACAAGGTTGGGTGCGTGTTGACTGGCTACAAGAACAAATCGATCTTGGTAACTATAACCCTTTCGGCGGCGTAACCAACCCACAAAGTGTGATTGACGAAATCACTACAAGCCTTGTACGCCGCGGTGAGTCTCGCATGACAAGTGTTGATGCACATATCACTGGTGAAGCCTTTAGCTTTGGTGACGACGTTGTGATGATGGCTGCGGGTGTCGAGTATCGCGAAGAGCAAGTGTCTGATATTCCTGATGTGCAGTTCCAACGGGGACTCATTTTTGGTACTGAATCGGTTTCAGCTTCAGCAGAACGGGACCAGTACGCAGCATATCTAGAGTTATCAATTCCATTGGCTGATCAACTAGAGCTTCAACTCGCTGGCCGTTACGATCATTACAGTGACTTTGGCAGCACAACCAATCCTAAAATCGCATTACGTTGGGCACCAAGTGATGAAGTCACAGTTCGCGGCTCATGGGCACAAGGGTTTAGAGCACCCTCTCTTGCACAAGTTGGCCTTGGTCCATCGCAGAAAAGCGTATTCTTCGTAGACCAATATCGCTGTGAGGCAACGGGTCAAGACTGTGAATCGCTAGACTACAATATCGAGTTTGCGGGTAACCCTAATCTTGATGCAGAAGAGTCAGAGTCGTGGAACGTTGGTGTGATCTACGCACCTATTCAAGAACTCGGTTTGAGCATTGATGTATGGAGTATTACCCAAGATAACAAAATCGACGAGCAGCAGTTCGGTCTTGTTTACGATGCAGAATGTAATAATCAAGACAGTACAGTCTGTGTTCGTTTAGACCCTCAGCAAGGTGAGTCACTAGGTGTTATTCAGAAAATTTTCAACACCTATCAGAATGTCTCATCACAAGAAGCATCAGGTGTTGATTTCAGTGCTAATTACAGCATGGAATTGCAAGAATACGGTAACGTGCGCTTTAACCTAGATTGGTCTTACATGAATAAGTTTGAAAAAGACGGTTTAGAATATACGGGCGAATACGGTTATCCAGAACACCGCTGGTTGTTCGGCACTACTTGGTCAAAAGGCGCGTTTGATGCCAACCTAAACATTAGCTTTATTGGTGAGTTTGAAGACACCCCAGATATTGATTTCGACGGTGTATTAGATTTCGAGGAAAATACGTCTAGAACCGTTGATTCTCAAATGCTGGTAGACTTACAATTTGGTTATAACTACAGCGATAATCTTCGCTTGGTCATTGGTTCAAACAACCTGCTAGATGAAGAGCCGCCGTTTGCAATTGGTGATGGCGATAGCGATCTTTATGGTTACGTAGGCAGTGTACACAACCCTCGTGGCCGTTTTGTTTACTCCAAAGTAACTTGCCGCTTCTAAAGGTATCTAAGAAGACAAAGCGCTCGATGCATTTTATATACACCGAGCGCTTTTTTATTTGCATTGATAGACTTTGGTTTAAAAGAACAAGGACTCAATAAGAAGTGTGGTAAGCCATGCGAGAATAATAGGTAACGCTATCATCACGTACACCAATATTTCTGAGCCGACAGTTTTAGCTCTCCAAGCATCCAACATTTTTACGTTAAAGCGGCGCTTTAGTAAAAACGTGTAGAAAATTATCAGTATTAATAAAACTAAAGCTTTTAACATCATTCTTTACATCCCGCTCTCTGGTACTGAACATATCTACAAGCTTTCAATCAATGTAAGCTTTCGTATTCTTATGTGGATTACTCATCTGTAGTTTTTTCGTACTGAGAATCAACGGCGTTACCTATTGCACCACCGCCTACCCCTAAACCTATAGACCCAGCTAAACGACCAACGCTACCCACTGGGTTGAAAAAGCCAGTACCCGCACCAACTAAACCTGCTGACCATAGTGATTTAGAACTAGCGCCACCACCTCCTGCTATAGCCGCGCCATAAACGCCTCCAACGGCTCCTGCAAAAGCACCAATAACATTAGCGAGCCATGCACCACTAACCTTTTCCAACTCTTCTTTTGAGAGTTCGTGACTATTTAAATTTATGTCTCTTTCCATGATATTTCCTTCAGATATTATGTTAAAACACTATCAACACAGCAATAAACTCGACATATAAGTGTGTTGACCAAAACACTTTATCCATAACAGCAATGAAAAAGACCTGTCCACCGTATCTGTTTAACGAACGCCATCAGCACTTCGATAAGATTTAATTGATTTGTTGAGTTTCATATATAAAAAATGCCAGCTTAGCTGGCATTTTTTATTCGTAAACTTGCTGACTGTACACCTGATTCACATACCGAAATGAATAAGTACCAAGTTACCCACGGCAGCACAAAGCATAGCGAGGAAGGTTAGAATCATACCGGCGAAGCGTTGCCAACTAACGCCAGAGTGGCGTCCTAGGCCATAGGCATGCAGCACACGACCAAATAATAGTGCACTGCCTAGCGCGTGAACCGCCCACACTTGACCCGTATTGGCTTCGAAGCACGCGATCATTATAAGCGTAATAGGAACGTATTCACTAAAATTACCATGGGCTCTAGACAGACGAATAAGATCTTCATGACCGCCATCTCCAATACCTACTTGGTGGCGACGTCTGGCTCCAATAACTAAAAACGACAAATACAGGTAACAAATACCCAGCAGGCTGGCGTAAAACGCCGTGATTGGCAAAACCATGGTTAACTCCACATGTTATAGTTGTATCGCGATGAAATGGTCGGCAGTTGCGTTCTCATCATCATGAACGCAATTAAACGTTATCTGCTAGTAAGTTACAAGCAACAAAAAAGGCCGCATAAGCGACCTTTTGTAAACGTTGTCGACGATTAGCCTAAACGCTCTGCAAGTTCAGCACTTACTTCTTCAACTTGGCGAGTACCGTCTAGCTTATGGTACTCACAGTTTCCAGCTTCGGCTTCTGCGCTGTAGTAATTTACAAGCGGCTTGGTTTGCTCATGGTAAATTGCAAGGCGCTTGCGTACCGTTTCTTCCTTATCGTCATCACGAACAATTAGGTCATCGCCGGTCTCGTTATCTTTCCCTTCCACCTTCGGTGGGTTATATACCACGTGATATACACGGCCCGATGCAGGGTGAACACGACGGCCCCCCATGCGCTCTACAATTACATCGTCTGGAACGTCAAACTCAATGCAGTGATCAACAGAAACACCAGCTTCTTTCATTGCATCAGCTTGTGGAATAGTGCGAGGGAAACCATCTAACAAGAAGCCATCTTTACAGTCGTCTTGAGCGATACGCTCTTTAACTAGACCAATGATGATTTCATCAGAAACAAGCTTACCTTCATCCATTACACGCTTTGCTTCAAGACCAAGCTCAGTGCCCGCTTTAATCGCAGCACGAAGCATATCGCCCGTTGAAATTTGTGGAATGCCATATTTGCCCATCAAGAACTGAGCTTGTGTGCCCTTACCCGCGCCAGGAGCGCCGAGAAGAATGATTCGCATGAGTGCGTTCTCCGCTTATGATTTTTAAACTTTTTACTTCGGGCACTTTACACATTCAACACAGGGGTGACAAGTGTAAGGAGTACCGTAATGTTAATCTTAAGACTAATGGCGAATATATGTTCAGCTTATTGGCGCTTTTATAGGTTTACACTTATGTTGATGAGGAAGTTACCAAACAACTCATCCCCTGCTGAAGCTGAATAACTTAACGCCCATAGCGATTAACTTGACATTTTTAACTGCCAAAATATAGCACAATAAAACTGTCAAACTTAATTTTATAGGACGTTACAATAAAAAAACGGGCATGGTGCCCGTTTTTTACGTAAATATTCTAATTCACTTGCCTATTTGGCCAACTTCATTAATAAAGTGTTCAAGTTCTGAACAAAACTAGAAGGGTCTTTCAAGCTGCCCTGTTCTGATAGCGCAGCTTGGTCGAATAACACACCTACCCACTGATTAAATAGCTCTTCATCTTGCGTGTCAGCAAGCAGTTTAACCAAGCTATGCTCAGGATTTAGTTCGAAGTGATACTTCACGTCTGGCACTGTCTGGCCAGCCGCCTGCATCAGCTTCATCATTTGCGTAGTCATGCCGTTATCGTCAGCAACGATAACTGCAGGTGAATCAGTAAGACGATGTGTAAACTTAACATCTACTACCTTATCTCCGAGCGCAGCTTTTGCTCTTTCAAGTACACCTGCAACTTCTTTTTCTGCCTCTTCTTGGGCTTTCTTAGATTCTTCGTCTTCTAAGTCGCCTAAATCTAAGTTTCCTTTCGCGATAGAAACAAACTGCTTCTCATTAAACTCAGTTAGGTGAGACATTAACCATTCGTCAATGCGCTCGCCCATTAGCAGTACTTCGATTCCCTTCTTACGGAAGATCTCAAGGTGTGGGCTAGACTTCGCTGCTTGCAAGCTATCTGCAGTCACGTAGTAAATCTTGTCCTGACCTTCTTTCATGCGCTCAATATAATCAGCTAATGAAACTGTTTGTGCGTCAGATTCACCATGGGTAGATGCAAATCGCAATAGGCCGGCAATTTTCTCGCGATTACTAAAGTCTTCTGCTGGCCCCTCTTTCAACACGTTACCAAATTCGTTCCAGAACGACTGATACTTTTCACTGTCATTCTTCGCCATTTTCTCTAGCATTTGTAGAACGCGCTTGGTACAACCTTGACGTAGTGCTTGGGTAATCTTGTTGTCTTGAAGGATTTCACGAGACACGTTTAGCGGTAGATCGTTACTATCTAGCAAACCTTTCACAAAGCGCAGATAGGTCGGCATAAACTGCTCTGCGTCATCCATGATGAAAACGCGTTGGACGTAAAGCTTAAGACCATGGTTTTGGTCGCGGTTCCACATGTCGAACGGCGCTTTAGAAGGTATGTAAAGCAGGCTAGTGTACTCTGTTTTACCTTCTACTTTGTTGTGTGCCCATGCTAGCGGATCAGCGAAGTCGTGAGAAATATGCTTGTAGAATTCGTTGTATTCTTCGTCAGTAATATCAGACTTTTCACGAGTCCAAAGCGCGGTGGCTTTGTTAACCACTTCCCACTCACCAGGCTGAGCTTCTATTTTTTCGCCATCCGGACCTTCCCTCTCTGGCACTTCGTCCTTCCACATTTGCACAGGAATGCTAATGTGGTCAGAGTATTTGCTTACGATAGAGCGAAGGCGCCATGTGTCGGCAAATTCTTTTTCGTCTTCACGTAGATGAAGCGTAATTTCCGTACCGCGAGTAGGTTTGTTGATTTCAGCGATAGTGAATTCACCTTCACCGTCTGAAACCCATTCGACACCGGTAGAGGCATCAGCGCCAGCTGCACGAGTACGAACCGTCACTTTGTCTGCAACGATAAACGCTGAGTAGAAGCCTACACCGAACTGACCAATAAGCTGCGAGTCTTTCGCGCTATCGCCAGAAAGCTTGCTGAAGAAGTCTTTAGTGCCAGATTTTGCGATGGTGCCTAAGTTCGCGATTACTTCATCGCGAGTCATACCAATACCGTTATCGGTAATCGTTACCGTGTTTGCCTCTTTATCGACGCTCAGCTTTACGTTTAATTCACCATCATTTTCATACAGGCTATCATTTTCTAGCGCACGAAAGCGCAGTTTGTCTGCAGCATCTGCCGCGTTTGAGACCAGCTCGCGTAGAAAAATTTCTTTGTTTGAATACAAAGAGTGAATCATCAGTTGAAGAAGCTGTTTTACTTCTGTTTGAAAACCGTGGGTTTCTTTTTGGGCTGCTTCAGCCATAATCCAATATCTCCTCGTTGAATGGATCACGTTTGATGTTAATTAGGTAAGGTCGCTCAACGTACTTTTCAACGTTTAGAACGAAAATTTATCTTCAATTGGGAGATTTTTTAATGAGAACGAGTGGCGTAGGCTGTTTTACAAACGATTAAGAGGGAGTCGCCCAAAAAGCAATAGCCGAATAGGAAGAAAATCGCGTTCACCTTTACTCATAGAAAAACGCGACGCTTTAAAACTAAAGCTTACGGCGGCCTGAAAACGCATGGGTTAGCGTATTGCCGTCAATATACTCGAGCTCTCCGCCAACTGGCACGCCATGGGCAATACGAGAAGCATCAACACTGTGGCTTGCACAAAGTTGTGCTATGTAGTGCGCCGTCGCCTCTCCTTCCACTGTCGGATTGGTAGCAAGGATCACCTCATTAATTCCACCCGCACCAAGGCGTGCTTCTAATTCTGTTAACCCTATTTCTTCGGGCCCAACGCCGTCAATAGGTGATAAGTGCCCCATAAGCACAAAGTATTGGCCTTTGTAACTTAACGTTTGCTCAATTGCTAAAACATCTTGCGGGCTTTCTACAATGCACAGAAGGCCGCTTGCTTCTCGCTCGGGATGACGGCATATGTCACATAGTTCGTCTTCAGTGAAGGTTCTACAGCGCTTGCAGTGATGAATATGCTCCATGGCATTGTGAAGCACATTGCTTAAATCAATAGCACCCGTGCGATTTCGCTCTAGAAGGTGAAACGCCATTCGTTGCGCGCTTTTATTACCAACACCAGGTAAGCAAGTTAGGGCCTGAATTAATTCTGAAAGTAAGGGACTGAACTTCATAATATCTACTGCTTCGGTGCTTTTTCTAGTTGAGAGGACTCGCGCTTTGGTTCTGCGCCTTCGCTATCTCGTTTTAGTCTATCGCGGTATTTAATCACGTTACGCTTGGCTTGGTCGAGTTTAACTTCATACACATTTCCACCAAATAACCCTTTATACTCTTCATCTGTAAAAACCAGCGTATTGTTATCGTAGAAAGTAACCGCCTCTTTTTGTGTGACTACGCCTAGGTCGATGCGAGACACGTCTCCACTGAAGAAGTTATCACCTTCGAAATTTTCAAACAGCCATAAACTGGTAGAGTCTAGTAATACGAGTTTTGTTCTGTCTGGACTAATTGCAGCAGAGGTTATCCAGCATAATTTTTCAAGCGTGGTACAGGTTTTAAACTCGCCAATAAGCTGTGCATCAAAGTTGGCGGCATGATCACCTACCTTGTAAAGCTTCGTTATACCATCAAAAGGCTGGGTTCTGTTTTTGGTAAATAAATAAAGATTTCGTTTATATTCAACAAAGGCTTCTAGGTCGTAATTCTTATCCTGGGGTTTAACTTTGCCTTTTCCCATTTCCGGATAAGTAAATTTTATAATTTCAGCTTCGGTAGTATCTGTTTTTATATCAATGGGATTTTCGATTTTATAGATCGTAAGCCAACGGCGCTTATTGTCATTATTCCCGAAGTCGCCTAAAAAGAAATGACCAAAACTATTTTGAGTCATATCTTCCCAATCGACATTTTTTGCATTGGTAACCGTAACTTCTCTTTCTATAGTACCATCTTTATTGAGCATGTAGAGAATGGGTCCGTCACCACTGTCGTTGATAGCCCAAAGTCTTTTGTACTTATCGAATTCAATGCCTGATATTTCTTTAAGTTTTGGATCGACTGTCACTGTTTTCATTTTAAACAGTTCATGCACACTCATAAAAAATGCCACGGCGGCAATAGGAAGAAGAATAACCGTGGTGATAACTAAGCCTTTCCTTAGCACTACTAAAAACCCTCTATCTTAGGTAAAAGTGTGCCGACACATCATTTCCCTGAATTTGATTAGTAAGAAGCATTACGCAGTTTGGGAATGATGGCGACAGTAATATAACGAATAATATAAGAAATAAGACCAATCTCGCATCTAATACCAATCCGTGCGATATGTTGTACTGATTGAAACCGTCTGAATTTGCTGAGCAGTATAGTGGAATTATCTACATACTCAAAAACGTATATGAGATTGGCATTGATGCAAAACTCAAGGGTAAAAAATCAAAATACCAACGTTAACTTCTCGCGCTCCTTTAATAATGGGCATTACTAGCTTGGTTTATTTCTGAAGGCTAGTCGCGCTAAACATTTACGGTTCTCGTTGCAAACTCGGCCTGAAGAAACTCCATTAGCCCTTCCAAGCTAAGAGGTTTACTGAAGTAAAAGCCTTGCATAGCACGAGCACCAATTTTCTTCGCAAAGTTGACCTGTTCAGCAGTTTCTAATCCCTCTAGAGTACAAGGCATTCCAAGTTTTTCACACATTGAGACTACATTTTCGATAATGAGCGATCTTCGTAGTTCCCCTCTAGTCTCAAGAGGAAAATCTGGCAGCAATGAACGGTCTATTTTTATCGAATCATAAGCTTCGTCCGCAAGTTCTGAGATGCATGAGAAACCAGTGCCAAAATCATCGATTGAAATTGTAACACCTAGCTGCTTGATAGCTGTTAGCACCTCCCGTGCTTTCTCACTTTGTAAGGTTGATTCCGTGATTTCTATAACAATTCGTTTTGCAGAAATATTGTGAAAAGAGAAGCGTTCCGCAAACAGGTCGATTATTCCTGAATTTTGAAGCTGTACAGCTGACATATTTAAGTTAAATCTTACGTTTGAGAAACCCCAGCGATCGATGGTTTTAATTGCAAAGCAAACCTCATCCAACATTAGTAGACCGATGTCATGGATGTGATTCGAGCGCTCAGCAATGGGAATAAACTTATCTGGGCTAATAGGACCGTGGCTAGGAATGTACCATCTGGCAAGCGCTTCAATGGCTATTATTTCTCCTTTAGCCCCGATAATAGGCTGATAGTAGGCGGTGATTTGTTTATTCTGAATTGCGCTTTTTAGCCCTTGCTGGATAAACAGTTGGTACTCTATGTTTTTAGATAAGTCTTCACTGAATACGACTGTGTTATTTTTTCCGTTTTGTTTAGCTGAGAACATAGCTATGTCAGCATTTTTTAATAAATCAACAGCAGGGATGTTACCTGTCGAGGTGGCCACGCCTATACTTGCCGAGATATTAAAGCTGCCCGATGATGTTTTGAAAGATTTGCTAAAACATTTTGACAGCCTGAAAGTCACGTTACTCAAATGCTTTTCACATGTAGTACCTGTAACAACTACAAACTCATCACCACCGAACCTGAAGACGGAGTCGTCTTGCCGAATTGCTGCTTTGAAACGGCTGGCACAAGTTCTGAGGATTTCATCGCCTACCTCGTGACCATGGGTGTCGTTAATGAGTTTGAATTCATCAATATCAATAAAAATAATTGAAAATGGTTCGCAGGACTCACTGAACGTTTCTACTAGATTATTTAAATGGTTGCGGTTGCCTGCCCCAGTGAGTGCGTCGGTAAACGCTAAAAGCTTTAATTGGTTTTCCGATGACTTGAGGTCTGAGACATCGGTCAAAATAGCAACAAAGTGAGTTTCTCCACTGCCATTATCGAAAGACGTGACTGACATAACTAAATGATATCTACGCCCTTCATTTACGATGGTGAGATCTGTTCTTAACCCATCCATTAGGTAATCGGGACGGGGGTCGTGTCTGCGCTCTTTGGGGAAAATTTTATTTATATCCTGTGAGATAAGCTCACTCGGCTCGCAGCCAAGCATTTCGCACAACGCTTTGTTAGCCTTGACTATTGACCCGTTCGCATCGCAAACCAGCACCCCTTCTTTAATTTCACTAACAACCCGATCTGCTATGGTCAGGTTAGACTGAGCATGTTGCAGAATTGAAATATCCTGAATAGCACCAATTTGCACATAGTCCTTCTCCCACACTACATC
Source organism: Alteromonas sp. KUL150 (assembly GCF_009811475.1). Lineage (NCBI taxonomy): Bacteria > Pseudomonadati > Pseudomonadota > Gammaproteobacteria > Alteromonadales > Alteromonadaceae > Alteromonas > Alteromonas sp. KUL150. The sequence goes on along the minus strand of NZ_BLIJ01000010.1, from coordinate 11,632 downwards.
AGATAAGACAACCTGGTACCAACGAGTTTCTCTTCCAGCAATTTTTAACTGCAGAGTCGTTAAATAATTAGTCTTGAGCCTTATTGCTTCTGCCATTTCTAAGCGCTGCTCGTCAGTAAACAAAGAAAGGAATTTCTCTACGGTGAGCTTTCTAGGAAAATCAAAAAGGTTATCTACACTCTCAATAATTATAGAGCTAGAGGCGCTATCAATTTCTAACACTCCCAGTTTCGCCATATCTGACGCCATGGCAAAACGGCGGTTCGACGAGGCGAGTTCATGCTCAATTCTTTTTCTCTCAAGGGCGACCAATATTGTCGTTGTTAATGACAATGCGCCATAGGGTTTAACGAGATAACCATAGGGCGACACTTTTAAAGCATTAGAGATAGTGGTGTCGTCACAATATGAAGTAGTAAAAACGATGGGAACCGCGAACTGTTCAGCAACTAACTTTGCAATGTCTATACCCGATTCACCTCCGCCTAGGTTTATATCCATGAGGATCAAATCAGGGCTTTCTTTTTCTATTAACGCAAAAAGTTGTTCGGTATTTATCGCAGTGCCTAAGACCCGTATATCAGCCTCCGCGAGTATGTTTTGGATATTCATAATCTCGACGAGACTGTCTTCGACTATGACTACTGACGGAGCCATTATTTTTGTCACTACGTCACACCTCAAAGCCGAAGGCTTCTATTGATTGTTTTAAAAGACCGGTATCAACAGGTTTTGTTAACACAGTCACATCTTTAAGCTCATAGGGTAAATCAATTGCGGCGCCGTAACCTGTTATAAATATAAATGGGATAGATAGTTTCGCTATCTCTCCTCCCAATTGGAAGGTATTTTCATGCCCCAAATGTACGTCTAAAAACATCATTGATGGTCGACTTTTCGCCAAAGCAGCTCGGACACTGGCAATATCGCCAAAAATTTCAATTTGCTCGAGCCCCATTTTTTTGAGGTGTTTCTTCAAATCTAGAGAAATAAGCAAGTTATCTTCTACAATAAAGGCGCTAGAAAGTGGCTTAGGACTCTCTATGTTATTAGCTTTAATAGCTCTGTTGTTACCTTCATCGTGTTCATCAATTAGATAAGTGTCTTCGAGCTCTATATATTTGCTGGGTATCAAAAATTCTGCGGTGAGGCCCGTTATCGTTGGCTTAATTTCAGTTCGGCCTTTTAGTTCATGTGGAATAACAGATTTAATAACCGTCATTCCAAAACTATCTTCCCCTAGACTATGTAAAGGAGGGCCGCCAAGTTCTTTCCAGAATATCTTGCAGCCCTTATTATTAAGCTCCCAAGTGATTGACACCCTGCCGTCATTACTTGTTGCGCTTAACGCACCGTACTTTGCAGCATTCGTGATCATTTCATGGAAAACAAGGACAATGGGCGTTACTGCATACGGCTTTAGTTTGATTTCAGGGCCTTCAATATGGAACGATGATTCGTTGACCATGTACGCTTTCAACTCGTTATTGAGCAACTGCCGAAAATGAATACTGTTGTATGAGGCGTGAGTAAGTTGATCATGACCCAAAGCTAACGCTGAAATACGGGACGACAGAGAGCTTACAAAGTCATTGATATTTTTTTTATGCTGAGACGTTTGTCCGATAATAGCGCTCACTAAGTTTAAAATATTTCTAACGCGATGGTTAAGCTCTCCTATGAGCAGTTCCAGCCTTTTTTTAGCCTCTCGCTGTAATGCTTCTTTCTCATGGAGATGGCGGATCGTCAGCTCCATAACCCCAAGGCGAATGGATTTAGCCCGTTCTATATCTAATGTAGTCCACGGAATCGACTTAAATTCATTATATTCGATCCACTTGTCAAAGCTTGCTCTTGGGGTGAGGATCTTCTCTTCCCCTTTTTGTTCAACTCGCTTTTCTGGATTACCTGCCCATGTCACCTGCTCTACAACTGAGTTTCTGAAAAGGAATATGTAATCCATAGGTTGGCTTGATATCTTAAGCGCGAGTACACCGGCAACCTTTCCACCAGAAAAATCACCGCCACAGTCAGCCAAACTATCAAATTGGTGTATTTCTTCTTCAGGAAGCCGCTTTAAGATAGCGGTAAGGCGCAGAATACTCTCCTCATCAAGAGCAGAGCCTGCTCTGGTATATTCACCGCTAAAAATACAGCCCACACCATCTATATCAATAAGGGTTTTTAAGAGGGCCAACTGCTCGACTATCGCGTTAGTAATTGAGCCTCCGTGGGAAAAATTACTTAAAACTCGTGCGAAGGTTGAGTTTGCTTGTTCACTCACTCTGATCCGTTCTGTAACTAGCCGTCGAGAAAGCTCAAGCGAGAACATTTCAGCGAATAACTCTAATTGCGATACGAGCCTACTGGGCACTACTTTTGGGCTATTGTGGTGGCATGCAATTAACCCCCAGAGCTCACCCTCAACAATAAGCGATATAGACATGGATGCCCCAACACCCATGTTTTTCAGATATTGAATATGCACTTCAGACACAGCTCTCAGACGAGACAGCGATAGATCAACATGCCGCGCTTTGTTCTCATCTCTCCCTAAAATCTCATGTGTTTCACCGTAAACGTCAGATATGATTCTTATGAGGTTTTTCTTGTACAGCTGCCGAGCCTGACGAGGAATATCTGATGCGGGGTACCTTAACCCTAAAAATGGGGTCATTTCGCCTGATGTTGATTCAGCGATTACTTCACCAGAGCCGTCAGCAAGAAACTGATACACCATCACTCTATCAAAGCCCGTTGCAGTGCGAACGCTTTGAGCAAGGCCAGAATAAAGCTCTCCGAGTTCCGAAAACATTGTCATTTGAATCATCAACGCCTCAATGACACTTTCAAATTTTCGCGAGGACTCACTATGTTCAAACTCAAGGACAAGATATCCATCACTTTGATGAACACATAAATCAAACGTATTGTCGGAGAAAGCAACAGAAACCGAGTAGAGATAGGCCGCTTTACCAAGAATAATCGCTTGGCTTTGTGCCCCTTTGATTGAATGAACTAAATTCCGATCTAAGAGATTCCAAAAAGAAGCACCGATTAACTCGTCTGTACTCTTATTTATAAATGCAGAGGCATTCTCTGATAAAAATTCAATCGTTCCAGACCTATCAAGAACCACCATAAATCCATGATTCTGAATTTTTCCTAACAGGTGTATAGGCTCTTTGTCACACTGCGTGATTAGTGAAGATAGTTCTTTAGTGTCGCTGCTCATAAAACGCCATTTAGTTGTTTACTCGTTTGCTTGCTTAACATCTCTGGTTTGAGGGTGCATCACATCATTAGCCTTCTGTTTACTGATAAGACTGTGTTAAAAAGGATTTTGGATATGTTTTTAACCTGATGCTGTTAAAGGTATAGCCCACTCTCCAAGATAAAGATACGTTCATGCGAATATATTAATATAACTGAGAGGCTTTACTATGACACGCATAATCCCAGTTTTACCTGAGCGTTATGAATTCAGGCAAGAACACTGCGACTTCGCTATGTTCTCTTATCGTCGTTTGATAGCAGGTTCATTTTCCCATCATCGACTTTCTCGAAGAACTCCGTTTCAAGGCACTGGTCAATAATCGCCTGCTCATGCTCAGTAAATGCACTTTTAAAGTTCTCATATTGGATGCCTACTTTTGCTTTGTGAGAGGGCGCTATCTGTGCATTTGAACGTTTTAACTGTTCAGTAAAATCTGCGATTGAAATTCGATTGTATGTGTAAATGCCAGGTTTGCTTGAAGACGACGTCGGTGACAATAAATCGTCATGCTCCAACATAAAAGCATGTTTAAATACCGCCTGCGATTTTGTAAAACATGCAGTTGGGCTTCTCAACACAGCAGCTTCGGGAAGCGCTTTGACACGAACATTGTTTCCATCAGAAGAGCGCTGCCATGTTACCCCGCAAACGCTAACGTAAAATGCATCTGTTTGATTAGCGACCTCTTGGCGAGCGAGCGGTGAATTATTGTCTAAATTTTGAAGTTCTTTAAGGACGCGGGGAAGAGATTCAAGAGATACTTTTTCAATCGTAATCGCACCTGAGTTAGACTGATAAGTGAGTTTTAACGTGTTTTCTAAGTAATACACCTGCCCAGTATCGCGCCAAATAGAGACCGCATCACCAGTATGCTTGTTTGAAGAAGCCAGCTCCGCATCACGGGCTTTAAAATGTTTAAATATTTTAGCGAGCAAAATAGAAGCCTTGTAAACTCATATCTTTTTATTGTTTACTCGCTAGCTGGGGTATTGTGCAAGTATTGCAAACTATTCTAAACACTTCTTAATGTAGCTTACGCCACTTTTAAAGTTTAATTTCTACTTGGTGATAAACGAAAAAATGGTTCGTTCGTACCCAAAATAGTACTTTCAATATTATTGAGAAATATCCTCACGTAAGTTGGTTTAACACTTCACCGTACAGTGAAATAATAAGGAGAGCGGATGCGAAATCTGATCAGTGCGACGGTTACTGATGTTCACCATTGGAACGAGACGTTGTTCAGCTTTAAAACTACCCGGGAGTCATCATTTCGTTTCGAAAGTGGTCAGTTTGTGATGATTGGGTTGGAAGTTGACGGAAAACCACTGATGCGCGAATACAGCATCGCTAGCCCGAATTACGAAGAGGAGCTAGAATTTTTTAGTATCAAAGTGCCAGATGGTGCTCTCACATCACGATTGCAAAATATTGCAATTGGCGATGAGATTATGCTTTCCGTTAGACCAGCGGGTACGCTAGTACCCGGTTTCCTATTACCTGGGAAGCACCTCTATCTACTTAGCACAGGCACAGGGTTAGCGCCTTTTATGAGTATAATTCGCGACCCTTTTATTTATGAAAAATTTGAAAAAATCGTTTTAGTTCACGGCACGAGGTGGCGCTCGGAGTTAGCCTATCAGAGCGAAATTGAAAATGTGCTGCCGAATAATCCTTATTTTGGTGAACAAGTACGTGAAAAATTGATTTATTACCCCTCGGTGACACGAAAAGACTATGTTTTTGAAGGTGTGCGCCATGAAGGACGCATCACAGACCTTATAGAAAACGGCAAACTGCTTGCCGATACATCAATGCCTTCCTTAAATCCAGATCACGATCGCTTCATGCTTTGTGGAAATGACAATATGTTGCAGGACCTCATGATCATGCTAAACGATAGAGGTTTCTCAAAGGCTAATTCTCGACGAATGGGACACTATGTAATTGAGCAGGCGTTTATTGAAAAATGATCATTGCATGGCTTGAAAAGCTAAAGTGCCAAGTTTTACTTTCGACAAAAACAGAAAAGCTCTGGGTTATCCAGAGCTTTGAAGATATTTCTTTGCCCCCTATTTGCCCTCTAACTTTTTAAAAAGCCAGAGACCAATGAATACGGGGCTTTTTGCTTAAAACGGCATTTTGAAGCCAGGAGGTAGTGGCATTCCGCCAGTCACATCACCCATTTTCTCTTTACTTGTTTCTTGAACGCGGCGAACTGCATCGTTAAATGCTGCAGCAACCAGATCTTCAACCATGTCTTTGTCATCGTCCATCAATGACTCGTCGATGTCCACGCGGCGAACGTTGTGGTTACATGTCATGGTTACTTTAACCATACCTGCACCGGCTTCACCGGTTACTTCGATTTTAGCTAGGTCATCTTGTGCTTTTTGCATGCGCTCTTGCATTTGCTGCGCCTGCTTCATGATATTGCCCATTCCACCTTTAAACATAATTTTTGTCTCGCTTCGTTTTGGTGTTAATAATTCTGCTATCGCGCTTTAACCGAATCGGTTAGCACTGACGCATCGAAAGTCGATAGCAATGCTTGAATTGTTTCATCGGTTTTAATAACCGTATGCGCATGCGCGTGGCGCATGGCATGAATCTCTTGTTGTAACGCAAAAGGCGTCGATGATGGTTCACCTAAGGTGATATTTACCTCTACGTTTTCACCTAGTCCATGATGTATTGCGTCAACTAACTGTTTTTTCGTACTGTCATTAAGTAAGTGCGTCTGACTATGGTCAATTTCAAGGGATACTTGATTACCATCTCGAGAAAATGATGCGTGCAGGACTAATTGCTTTAGTAATCCAGCGACTGGCATTTGCTCAACAAGATTACTCCAGTCATCTATTTGACTCGCGTGAATCAACTTACTTCCATCGTTTAAAAATGCATTTAATTTGCCACTGTAAGTACTACTGAGGGGCGTATCAAAATCCAGTGCATCACGCACAAAAGAACGATCCCCTGCGTCTTCCCGTTGCTCGGGAAGCGGTATATTTGGGCTCGTATTGTTATCTACCAACGCTAATGCATCGTCGTAATTTTCGAAATGCTGTGACGGTGCGTTATCAAAATCAGTTGCCCACGGCGGTGCGTCTTGAAGCTGATGCTCAATGTTCGGTTGTGCACTGACTTCATCTTTCGAAAAAGGCATGTCTTCTTCGAAATCATCAAGTGAAAAGTCGTCTGTTTCAGTATTAGCGCTTTGACGTTCACCATCTACAGGTGGTGATAGGTCACTATGTGTGTGTCTGGTGCGCTCCCCGGTGCGCTCAATGTGTTCATTGTTATCGCGCTCTTCAATTATGACGCTTGCTTGAGACTCACCGCTCTCATTCTGTCCTCGATTGTGAATCGCATCTTGAGTATTGAAATTTTGCTCTTGATTGCCTTTTGACTCAGGGGACTTCTCTGGCTCGTGGCTGCTATATAGCGTAGGGTTGTTCGCTTGCTCAGGGCTGCTATCTTGCTCAGGGCCGTTTTCTCGCTCAACACTGTTCTCATGCTCAGGGCTGTTTTCACTTTCTTGGCTGTGCAATTGCGTTGAGGTATTATTCGTTTCCGTGGCGCCTGACAACGAGTGAGCGTTTGGGAGATTGCTTATCGCACTATCTGAAAACTGATTACTTGATGCCTCGGCTTTGCTCCTTGCAAAACGAGCTTGAATATCACTTGCACTCGCGCTTTTATCACTGGCAGACTTGTTGTTCTGAGCGTCAGCGTCCTGCGCTTTTTTTTGCTTAAGTTTTTGACGCAGGGCAAGCATATCAGCCGTCGACGTAAGCTGCTCTTCGGCAGATAAAGACGGTAGTGTTTCACTATCCCTTAGCTCATCACCCGTGTTTTGCGCTCCCAGCTCAAATTCACCAGTAGTACCCATGCTAGCCGACTGGTTTTCAAAGGACTCATTGTCAAGAAAGCTATCGCTAGTGCCATAAAAACCGTCGTCTTCCGACTGCGGCGGCATCTCGTCCATGTAGGCATCAAGAGGCGGCTCATCAAGAGTACTTTTGTTTTCCGTTTGCACGTTACTGTCATCAAAGGCAGGTTCTGGTTTTGAAACAGGAGCAGTGTAAGAATTAGTTGCACTGACGCCTTCTTTATGTGCGATTGGGGGTTTTGATACAACGTCAGGGAAGCTTTGCTCTTTGCTATCGACTATTGTGCTTTGCGAAACAGTATTATCAGAGACAACAGATTGTTGAGAGGCATGTTCAATAGCTATTTCAGAGAAGCCATCACCATCATTATGAAGTTCAGCCGCGTCTTGGCTAATAGCTTTTGTGTCATCAGATTTACTGTCTGATTGCAAACTTTCAGCTTGCTCTGCCAGTGCGCTTTCTGTTGCTGTTTCAGAGGCCGTATGCTCCTGCGCTACTGCTGCAGGAGTTTCGCTATTTGGCGCATCCTCCTGCTTACCGACGTTTCCCGGGCCACCACTGGAAGAAGCATGTTCTACAGGTAAACTATGCTCACTCCTCCCGTTTTCAATCTCACTTGCGGTATCACTGATGGGCTTATTTGGAGCAAATGACATCATGCGCATCAACGTCATCTCAAAGGCGCTTTTACCGTCAGCAGCGAACGGTAGATCTCTTCTTCCCTGCAATGCAATCTGATAGAGTAATTGTACTTGTTCAGCGGGAATAGTTTTGGCTAACTGGAATATTGCTTTCGCGGATGTAGTTTCCAGCTTACATGCTTCGGGCACCCATTGCGTCAACGCAATTTGATGTAACAAACTGGCAAGTTCACCATGCACGTTATCATAATCAGGCGCCTGTTCTGCAATATCATTGACCAGCTGAAGTACATCTGCAGGACTTTTACTAACGACAGCATGAACCACCTTAAGCAGCTGATTTTTATCCATCAGCCCGAGCATGTCAGTTACGACAGATGCCAGAACCTGATTTCCACCTTGCGCAATAGCTTGGTCAGTCAGGCTAAGCGCGTCGCGCATGCTTCCTTGCGCGGCACGAGCAAGCAGCGCTAAGGCAGGTTGCTCAAACGGCAGTTGCTCTTGTTGAAGTATATGCTGTAGCTGCCCAACAATTTGTTCCCGCGACATTGCCTTCAAATTGAACTGCAAACATCGTGATAAAATCGTTATAGGGAGCTTCTGTGGATCTGTCGTCGCAAGCAAAAACTTTACATGAGGTGGTGGCTCTTCCAGCGTTTTTAGCAGCGCATTGAAACTGTGCTTAGAGAGCATGTGTACCTCATCGATAAGGTACACTTTATAGCGGCCGCGAGTGGGTCTGTACTGAACATTGTCAAGAAGCTCACGAGTGTCCTCGACTTTCGTTCTTGATGCAGCATCAATCTCTAGTAAGTCGACGTAATTGCCCTGCTCTATTTCTTTACAGGTATTACATACCCCGCAAGGGTTAGCGCCTTGCCCCTCTTCGCAGTTAAGGCTTTTAGAAAAAATACGCGCAATGGTGGTTTTACCTACGCCTCGCGTACCTGTAAAAAGGTATGCGTGGTGTAGGCGATCGTTATCCAAAGCATTTGAAATGGCAGAGACGACATGTTCTTGACCTACAAGTTCACTGAACTTGCCTGGTCGCCACTTCCTTGCTAGTACCTGATAACTCATTATTACGTATTTCGCCTTTTGCTAGTTACGCTTTAAGACGATTATTCGCCTTCAAACTCACAAATAGAATAGCTTTCGATATCAAGCGTACTCAATTTTTTCTCACCACCTAAATCAGGCAAATTAATCACGAAACCTGCATGGTTAATTTCACCACCCAGCGAACGGATCAGCTTAGCCGAAGCGGCAATGGTTCCGCCAGTTGCAAGTAAATCATCGATAAGAAGTACTTTATCGCCTGGTTCAATGGCATCTTTATGGATTTCCAAAGTATCCATGCCGTATTCAAGCTCGTAACTTTCACTTACAACTTCACGAGGAAGTTTGTTGGGTTTTCTCACTGGAACAAAACCAATGCCCATTTCGATGGCCAATGGCGCACCAAAAAGGAACCCACGCGCCTCAGTACCTGCAATCTTGGTAAATCCCATACCCTGATACTTTTCTACAAGTAACGAGATACAGCTACTGAAAGCTTTGTGATCTTCTAAAACGCTGGTCACATCTCTAAATAATATACCTGGCTTTGGATAGTCAGGTACGGTTTTCACAACTGATTTAATATATTCTGCAGTCACAATTATGCCTTGAATGTCTGCGTTATAACCAGAAGGTGAACCAGCCGGCGATGATATGCATCAACGGGAACGCGATTAGAGTTACTAGCGATGCTAGAAAGTACCACTTGTTATAGACTTCTTTGAAATCTGAATTGTCAGCCATTTGCACTACCTAAACAATTTTGTGAACAAAAAAATGGTGCTAAATGTTAATCGAAAGCACGCGTGATTGACAGCGCTAATGTGACTGATCGCTCACTTTCAATACAGATCGTAGCGAAAGTTTAGTTTAAGCAGAAGAAATAATACTGAAACGTTATTGGCGGCTTGCCTTAACGAAAGGTTTTAACCCGTCTACGTTGGCAACAAGCTAACCCATCAATAAAAGTAATACTTAGCTAAGAGGAACTAAAATTCCTTTCGTTAGCATATCTGAAAGGGTTTGATTCATACCATTGATCAGTACATCAGCGGGTATTTGAGGAATTTGGTGAATTAAAGACTGAGCAAGTTGGTCTGTACTCAACCCATTCTCACTTTGCTCTATTGTATTCACTAATATCGCAGTGACCGGATTTACATGAACAAACTGCACATCAAAATTACGGTCTCTGTACACCACGTAGAATTGCTGCTCTTGCGCAGGCTGCACTGGAATATAGTCTTTACCTATTAAATGCACTTCATATTGGTATGCCGCCAAAGAGGCATAGGGAGACACGTGCACAGCGTTGACGGTTTGGCCTTCGGTAAAAAACTCTCGGCCTTCTTCATTTTTTCTTATACTTACATCGAGCTCAAGCCATTCATAATGCGCTAGTTCAGCTGCAAAAGCAGGTAGTGAAATGTCGAAGGCAGGCTCAGTTGAAAGATACTCTACAAACTCTTTACTGATCTCTGCAAAATAGGGTGAACGACATTCATGCTCAATAAAGAACTGACGGACAATACTCTTCCATGCACTTTCACCAAATTGTGTAAGTACTACTGATTTCAATACTGGAAATCCTGTACTTATAAAATTATCAATATTATTGAAAAATAATGACTGATAGACTTTTATACGGCGAGCGCTATCTTCGTTTGTATCGCTGAATGTTCGCGGATCTTTTATTGCGTTTACGAGTGCATTTTGCGTTGTTTTAAATGATTGTGTCACGCCACGCTTCCTTCAGCATCTAACCGATGTGTCTTTTCACATCGAGCTTGAATCTGTTTAATCTTCTGCACTTCTGCAAGCAGTTCATTTAACGGCGGAATATTAAAATCCCGTTCAAGAAGAGTCGGAAAAATTCCATGTGTGCGATAGGCGTACTCAAGAAGATTCCAAACCGGTTCAATGACATCAGCCCCGTGAGTATCTATTTTTAAGTCAGCAGCTTCATCATAATGACCAGCAATATGCCCGTAAACAATCTTGTCTGACGGCAAGCTGTTGATAAAGGCCTCAGCGTCATATTTGTGATTGATACTGTTCACGTAAACATTATTTACGTCGAGAAGCATAAGGCAGCCCGATTCCTTCAGGATACGCGACGTAAATTCTAGCTCGTCCATCTCCTGTCCGGGCGCAATGTAATAAGATACATTCTCTAGAACCAATGGCCTTTCAATAATATCTTGCACTTGGGTTATACGCGAAACTACATGATTTATTGCGCCCTCGGTAAAAGGAATTGGCATAAGGTCGTACATGTGACCATTACCAGAACAGAAACTTAGATGTTCGCTATATAGCGAGATGTCGTTTACATCCAAAAATCGTTTTACGGTTTTAACAAACTCGACATCCAATTTATCGCTACTTCCAATAGAGAGAGACAAGCCGTGAGTGGTAAAAAGTGCTTGTTTAGAAGCCTGCTGAAATTGCGCTTCGTACTTTCCACCAAGTGGGATCCAGTTTTCTGGTGCGACTTCCCAAAAATCAACTTCAGAAGGTAACACAGGTAGCAGATCTTTCAGCATTTCACGACGAAAACCTAGACCGGCGCCTTTAATATTCTTCATATATTCCCTCTTTTAACCACATGGCATTTCATTCAAGACGTATATTTTTAAACAAAAATGGCCATCTGCAGACGGCCATCTCTCGATAAATATTGACTGCGTACATTTCTCCTAATAATTCACTAGGGAACGCTACACCATCTTATTCGTGCGTGTTACATGCTCCCGCAC